>SXHE01000742.1 GCA_005773755.1 Planctomycetia bacterium | reverse complement strand
GTGCGCGTCTTTCGGCGACAAGCGGAACTCGACGTACTTGTTCCCCTCGGTGAGCCGCTTGAGGTTCTTGCCTTCCGCATCGACGCGGTAGACGTCGCCGTCGCGCCGGAAGAACACGACTGTCTTGCCGTCGGGCGTGAACTGCGGGGCGAAGCACTCCGAGTGGTCCGGAGTCAGTTCGAGAGGCTTGCCGTCGGGCAGCGCCGCGATGTGCAACCGGTAGCCGCGGGCCGGGCCACTGAACACGACGCGGTCGCGCGTCGGGCTGAGCTTCGCCATGTAAATGTAGCCGAGCTTCGGGGCGACGAGCGCGGGCGCGGTGCCGTCCGCGTTCGCCACGACGACGCGCCCGCTGCTGCCGTCGTGGACGGTGAAGAGCAGCTTCGCGCCGTCGTCGGAGAGGCCGTAACCGTAGGCGTCCTTCACGGCGAAGTCGAGTTGTTTGGCGAGCGCGGCCGGCGGCGTGAGGCTGACCGCGCCGGTGCCGTCCCACTTGCACCGGTACACCTGCGAGCTACCGCTGGTGTTCGATTGATAGTACACCCAATTCCCGTCGCGACTCGCGAGCGGGTAGTCGGCGCTCTTCCCCGGTTGGATGACCTTCTTGAGTCCGGTGCCGTCGGCGTTGACCGTGTAGATCGCGCCGACCGTCGGCGTTGATTGCACGCCACCGGGAATGTCCTTCGAGGTGTAGTCGCCCTCCCACGTCTTAACCGAGAACACGAGACCCGGCTCGGCCGCGTGTGCGACCGAGACGAGCAACAGGAGCGCGAGGGAGAGGGGGCGCATTGGTACTTTCGTGCGGAACCGCGATCGGCTATTGGATGACAGTTTTGGGCAGTAACTTGGCCAGCTTCGCCTTGCCGTCGGCGCTGATCTTGGTGCCACCGAGGTTGAGCTTGCGCAGCTTCGTCAGTTTGGCGAGCGTGTCGATGCTGGCGTCCGTCACCTTCGCGCTGTTCAGCGTCAGCTCTTCGAGCGTGCCGAGGCCGGCGAGGTGTTTCACGCCCTCGTCGTCGAAGACGCCGGTGATGAGCATGAGTTTCCGCAGCTTCGGCAGTTTGGCGATCTGCGCGCAGGTCGCGTTGCTCGCGGCCTTCTCGTATACGTCGAGTTCGTACAGGTCGGTGAGCTTCGCGAGGAACGGCAGCGCGGCTTCCGTCGTGTCGTGGCTGGCGATGTGAAGCTGGCGCAGTTGCGTAAGGTTCGCGAGGTGCTTGATGCCGGCGTCGGTCACGCTGGTGTGAACGATCTCCAACCGGCGCAGGTTCGTGAGCTTGCCGATGGCTTCGAGGCCCGCGTTGCTGGCCGGCGTGGAGTGCAGGTTGATCGACTCGATCTGCGCGAACCCGCCGAGGTGCTTGAATCCGCTGCCGGTGATCTTGGAAGCGCAAATCACCATCCGGCGCATCTTCGTGAGGCCGGCGAGGTGCTCGAACCCGTCGTCGCTCACCGCGGTCAGGCACACGTTCAGGATTTCGAGATCCTTCAGCCCCTTCAGGTGAACCAGCCCCTTGCTCGTGACCGCGGTGCCGGACAGCTCGAGCCGGCGCACGCGGTCCTGCCCAACGAGCCACTTCTGAAGCCACTCGTCCGTGACGCGGTCGCTCAGTTTCTTCGGCGTCGGCTCCTTGTGCCCGTCCGTGCGCTCGTTGAGGAGGATCTCGGTGATCCGCCCGAACACCGGCAGGTGTTCGTCGCCCGCGATCTCGCGCAACCACACCGGCGCATCGACTTCGATTGTCGCGGTGCCGCCGAGTCGTTTGATTTCCGCGAGCAGCGGCTTGTCCTGCGCGTGCCGAACCGCGGCACCCCGAAGCGCCAGGTAGAGCTCGGGCGTCAGCTTGAGCGATGTATCGGTCCTCCGTCGCAGGTTCGCGGAGAATTGCTTCTTCGTCTCGGTCGTAAAGTCGTCCATTTCGAGTTTCGCTTCGAGTACGACCTTCGCAAACTCTCGCCACACCTTCACGTCCGCGTGCGGCTTCAGCGGCACGACGTTCAGCGCGCGAAGCGCCTTCATCGGCTTACCGGGGTGGCCGGCGAAGCCCTTCACGCCGACCTTCGCGTGGAACACGCCGGGCGGGTCGCCCGTGGTGCAGAAGATCTCGTCGTGGTTCGGGCCGCCGAACGCGATGTTGCTGACCACCTTCGCCGGCACGGGCAGGTGCGCGAGCGGCTTCCCTTCGGGGCTGAGAACGGTGATGCGGCCGGTCTTGGTGTCCAGGCGGTGGAAGTCCGCGACCCACAGGTTGCCGGCCGCGTCGAACGCGCAACCGTCGCCGCCGCTGCCGCCGAGGTCGTAGAACTCGGTCGCCTTGCCGAGCAGTTCGTCGTCGGCCGGCAGATCGTAGCGGAGAATCTTCTGCGTCTGCGATTCGATGACGTAGAGGAACTTGCTCGCGGGGTCGACGTCGAGGCCGTTGGGGAACGCGAGGCCGGTGCCGATGCGGTCCACACGGCCGTCGGGCCGCAGCCGGAAGATGGAGCCCACAGGCGTTTTCGGCGTCGAGCCTTCCGGGTCGGTCCAGTACACGTTGCCGCGTGCGTCAACCGTGAGGTCGTTCAGGCTGCGCAGCGTCTGCATCTCCCAGCGGTCCGCGAGCACGCTCACCTTTCCGTCGGGCGACACGTCGAGCACAGCCTTGTACTTGTTGTCGGCGACGAGCAAATGCCCGTCGGCGCGGAGTACGGTTCCGGCCGGGTTCAGTTCGAGGTACTTGTGAACGGCTTTCTTCTCGTCCACCCGCAAGAGCGCGCCGGAGCAGAAGAACACTTCGCCCTTGCGCCACGTCGGGCCTTCGGAGTACCCCTGCGCGTCGGCGTACTTCGCGAAGGTCACGCCCTTGAGTTTGTCCGCGAGCGGGCCTTTGGGTTCCTCGGCTCGGAGGTGCGGCGCGAACACGAGGCAGGTGCAGGTGAGCAGTAGGCGCAGGAGCATGGGATGGTTCCGCACGCGGGTGGTGTGACCGGCGATTGTAACCACTGGTGGGAGCGAGAAGCACAACAATGTGGGATCAGTCTTCTCATCGCCCCGAAGGGGCGCACTTCGTCAGCCCCGGCCAGCGGCCGGGGTGAGCGTGTGAAGGGCCGGCGTTCTGAAGGGACGTGCTTCGGGAGCGCGTCCCTTCAGGACGCAATACCGAAATGCCCCCCTACCCCGGCCAACGGCCGGGGCTGACGAAGCACGCCCCTTCAGGGCGAAGACAGTTACTTGTGGGCACGGGCAATGAGTGCGGTGCCCACCGGCTTCGGCAGGAACTTCGACAGGTCGCCGCCCAGCGCCGCGATCTGGCGCAACAGCGACGAGCTGACGTGCGAGAACTCTTCCTTCGCCATCAGGAACACCGTCTCGATCTCGGGATCGAGGTTCAGGTTCATCAGCGACATGGTGAATTCGTACTCCATGTCGGACAGCGTGCGCAGCCCGCGAAGCACGACCATCGCGCCGCACCTGCGGACGACCTGCACCGCGAGGCCGGTAAACGCCTCGACCTCGACGTTCTTCCAGCCGCGCTCGACGGCGACTGCGCAAATCAACTGGACGCGCTCGTCCGGCGAGAACAGCGTCTGCTTGTCCGGGTTCACGCCGACGCCGACGATGAGCCGGTCGTACAACCGGCACCCGCGCTGGATGATGTCGATGTGCCCCAGGTGGACCGGGTCGAACGTGCCTGTGTACACCGCGACCCGCGGACTCAACCCGCTGTTGGGCATGGTTCCCCCCTTCAACTCGCGGCCAGGAATCGGTCGATCTCGTCTTCGGTGTTGTACGCGTGCGGGCTTACGCGGACGCGGCCGCCGCGGTTGTTCACTGCCACGCCCGCGGCCCGGCACCGCTTCACCACGTCTTCCGGCGCGAGCGTCGGGTGAACCAGCGACACGATGCCGGACTTGTCCGCGGCCGCGCGCGAACTGAACACCGTCCAGCCGCGCGCCTGCGCCTTCGCGCACAGGTCGTCGGTCAGCGCGATCACGCGGCGCTCGAGGTTCTCGATGCCGGCGGTCAGCAGCAGTTCGATGCTCGCGCCCATCGCGCTGAGGCCACCGACGTTGAGTGCTCCGCCCTCCCAGCGCCCGGCGTGCGGCTTCATCGTGAAGTCGATGGTGCTGAACGCGAGCGGGTGCTCCACGCTGAACGCCCCAACGCCGATCGGGTGCATTCGCTCGACCCACTCGCGGCGGATGTAGCCGAAGCCGGCCCCTTCGGGGCCGAGCAGCCACTTGTGACTATCCGCGGCCAGCGCGTCGATGGGCGTGCGCTGTACGTCGATTGGGAACGCGCCGAGGGCCTGGATCGCGTCCACGAAGAAGAACACACCGCGCTCGCGGCAGAGTGCGCCGAGGGCGTCGAGGTCGGTACGGAACCCGCTGGCGAACTGCACCGCGGACGCGGTCAGCACGCGCGTGCGTGCGTCCATCGCGGCCCGTAGGTCGTCGAGCGAAACGCGGTTCCCGCGACTCGGTACGGCCCGCACTTCGACGCCGCGCTGCGCCAGGTTCATCCACGGATACTGGTTCGCCGGGTACTCTTCGGCCGCGAGCACGACGTTATCGCCCGCCTGCCAGGGGAACCCTTCGGCCACGACGCCGATGCCGTGCGTGGTGTTCGGCACGAAGAACACGTCGCTCGCGTCGGCCGCGTTGATGAGTCTCGCCGCGAGCGCCCGAACTTCCGCCATTCGCCCGACCCACTTGCCTACCGCGGTGACGCCGCTGGCCGCGATGTTGTCGGCGTACGCGCGGAGCGCCGCGACCGCCGGAGTTGGCAACGGGGACACCGCCGCGTGGTCGAGAAACGCCCACGACGCCGTAACGGGGAACTGCGCTCGAAACGCGGACCAGTCGATCATGCGCGCGATTGTGACTCACGCGCGCCGCGCGTACAATCGTAATTCTGCCACGTCCCTTACTTCGTCCGCGTCCAAGAGGTGCGCCCGTGCTGGTCGAACCGGATCGAACGCCCTACGACCTCCACTTCCGCCTCCTGGGGTTCCCGGTGCGCGTTCACCCGTGGTTCTGGCTCGGCGCGGTGCTGCTCGGCGCGAACACGCTAAACCTGGGCGTCGAGATTCTGGCGATCTGGGTCGCGGTGGTGTTCGTCTCCATCCTGGTTCACGAGTTGGGCCACGCGCTGGCGTTCCGCCGGTTCGGGTCCGACGCGGACGTGGTGCTGTACGCCTTCGGCGGCCTCGCGGTCCCGACGCATATGATCGCCGGGCGGTGGCGGCGAATCGCCGTTTCGCTCGCGGGGCCGTGCGCGGGGTTCGTGCTCGCCGGGATCGTGTACGGCTCGAACCTGGGAACCGAGTGGGGCCGGGCGGCCGACGGGACCGCGCCGAACGGCCGCGAACTGTGGTACTTCTACCGCTACCTGATCTGGGTGAACATCGTGTGGGGCGTGTTCAATCTGCTGCCGGTGTTCCCGCTGGACGGCGGGCAGGTGAGCCGCGAGCTGTGCGGCATGAGGTGGGGCACCCGCGGTAAGCGCATCTCGCTGAAGATTTCTTTCGTTGTGGCACTGGCAATGGTCGCGTACTCGATCTTCTGCGTGCTGGACGACCGCGGTATGGGCGCGGGGTTAGTGAAGGAGCTGCCGTGGTGGATCCCGCCCGGTTCGGTGTACACCGCGATCCTGTTCGGCCTGCTGGCCTACGAGAGCTACCAACTGCTGCAGCGGATCGAGTGGACCGACACACACTGGGCCGACGACCGCACGTCGTACGACCGGTGAGCGCACTGGGCGCGAATCTCCCTTGCCCGCCCCCGCC
The DNA here is from genome assembly GCA_005773755.1 of Planctomycetia bacterium. Lineage (GTDB taxonomy): Bacteria > Planctomycetota > Planctomycetia > Gemmatales > Gemmataceae > Gemmata. The sequence goes on along the minus strand of SXHE01000742.1, from coordinate 17,541 downwards.
CCCGCGCACACACTGTCTGTCCCGCCTCTCCGAAGGGACACGACATGCTCACCCGCGCGCTCGCTCTGGTCGGCTTACTCGCTTGCTCTGCGGCCCCCGCCCAAGACGTACTCAAGGTCGTCGACGACGGTAAGACGAAGGCCGTTGTTGTGGTCGATGCGAAGGCCGGGGTGTGGGAGAAGCGGGCCGCGGCCGACCTCGTGAAGTACATCGAGCGCATGACCGGGGTGAAGCCGGCGCTGGCCGAGGCCGCGCCCGCCGCGGCCGACGCGCCGCTGCTCATCGTCGGTTCCGCGGCGCTCAAGGCCGACCCGACGCTGACCGCGGCGCTGGCGAAGGTCGGCAAGGAACCGGTGTTGCGCAGAGACGCCATCGCGCTGCGGCGCACCGGCAACCGCATCTTCATCGCCGGCACGAACGACGACAGCCACTACTACGCCGCGGCCGAACTGCTCCGGCGCTGGGGCTGCCGCTGGTATCTGCCCACTGACATCGGCGAGTGCATCCCCGAAACGAAGACGCTCACGGTCGCGGCGCTCGACTACGCCTACGCGCCGCCGTTCGAGGTCCGCAACTACTGGGTGTCGTGGAACGGCAGCAACGACGGCCAAGACGACTTCATGCGCCGCAACTTCATGAACAGCGGCGTCGGCGTCCCGAACGGGCACGCCATCGGCGAGTACGTTCAGGAGCTGATTCCCAAGGGCAAGTCGCTGTTCGACATCCCCATCGCGGAGGACGCGACCGCGGACCACATCGTGAAGAAAGTGTCGCCGAAGTTCGCCAAGGGCGACTACTTCTCGCTCGGCATGGAAGACGGCGTGTACCGCACCGAATCGAAGCTCGACAAGCAGCTCATGGCCGGGCTGCGCGACAAATACTTCCTCAGCGACTCACTCGCGGACCCGTTCCTGACGCTTTACAACAAGGTCTCGGATCGGCTGCTGAAGGCGCACCCGAACAGCACCGCGCGCATCGGGTTCCTCGCCTACGGCAACCTGACCATCCCGCCGCAGCGGAAGATCGTCGCGGCGAAGCCGTTGGTCGCGTACCTCGCGGCCATCGACATCGACCCGATCCACGGCATGGACGACCCGAAATCGCCACCGCGCCAAGAGTACAAGGACATGATGTACCGCTGGTCGGAGGTGATGCAGGGCCGCGTCGTCATCTACGACTACGACCAAGGCATGTTGGTGTGGCGCGACCTGCCGAACCCGTCGATCCAGTCGATCCGCCAGGACATCAAGCACTACAAGAAGGCCGGCATCCTCGGTGTTTCCACCGAGTGCCGCAACGCCACCGCCACGGTGTTCCTGAACTTGCACGTCCGCGCGCAACTGTACTGGAACCCGGACGCGGACGTCGATGCGCTGCTCGCGGAGTTCTACACGAGCTTCTACGGCCCGGCCGCGAAGCCGATGGCCGAGTACTGGACCGCGATCATCAAGGCGTGGGAGGACAGCATTGTCACCGAGCACGAGCACTTCGTCGTGCCCGCGATCTACACGCCGTCGCTGGTTGAGAAGCTGCGCACGCACCTCGCGGACGCGGACAAGGCGCTCGGGGGGACGAAGGGAGGGCGCGACGCCAAGTTGTACGCCGAGCGACTGAAGTTCGCGCGCCTCAGTTTCAACGTGATCGATCACTACACCGCGATGGTGCGCGCCGCGGCCACCGAGGGCGACTACAAGGCCGCGACCGCGGCCGGTGAGAAGGCGCTCGCGGCCCGGCTGGAGTTGGCGAAGATGAACCCGACGTTCACGACCCGCGTGGTCGGCGTGGCGGCCGAGGGCAAGGACAGCGGCCCGGCGTGGTTCCCCGGCGAGGTCGAGCAGTACCGCGCGCTCGGTTCGCTTACCGACGGCACGAAGGGCACGCTGGTTCAAAAGCTGCCACTGGAGTGGGCGTTCCGTCGCGACCCGCACGACACGGGTGTCGTGCGCGGGTGGGCGCGCAAGCCCGTCGATCTCACGTGGTGGAACGACATCACCGCACCGCCGAAGCCGATGGGGATGCCACCGGTCCAGCTATCCGCCGTTGATCGCCATCGGCTGAACCCCGGCCACTGGGGGATGCTCCGCACCGACCTGTACATGCAGGCGCAGGGCGTCGTCAGCCCGGACTACCACAGCTACACCGGCCTCGCGTGGTACCGCTCGCAGTTCGATGTGCCGGGCGACGGCGCGAAGAACACCGTGCGCGTGATGTTCCCCGGCCTGTTCAACGAAGCGTGGCTGTACGTGAACGGCGACCTCGTGGCGCACCGCGCGTACAAAGAACCGTGGTGGCTGAGCGACTACAAGTTCGAGTGGGACGTGGACCTGTCCGGCCACCTGAAGGCCGGGGCGAACACGGTCGCGGTGCGGATCAACAACCCGCACCACTTCGGCGGCATGTTCCGCCGCCCGTTCCTGTACAAGCCCGCGGCGAAGTAACCCGCTCGTCCTATTGGGGGCTCCTAATGCGCCGACTACTCCCCTGTGCGCTGTTGTTGCTGGCGTGTTCCGCGCTGATCGCGGAGGACACGCCCCCGAGGGACGCCCACGGCGACCCGCTGCCGGCGGGCGCGGTCGCGCGGCTCGGTACCGTTCGCCTGCGGCACCCGTCGAACCTCGTTACCGTGCTGGCGTTCGCCCCGGACGGCAAGACGATTGCCTCCGCGGGCAACGGGCCGTTAGTCGTCGTGTGGAGCACCGAAACCGGCTCCGAGGTCCGGCGGTTCGCGTTCGAAGACAAGGCCGTGAAAGCGCTCCGCTACTCGCCCGACGGCAAGTTCCTCGTCGCCGCCAGCATCGGGCGCATCACGCTCTGGCCCTCGGACGACGGCAAGCCGGTTCTCAACATCGAAGCCGAAGACGCGGACACCGCCGGGTTGCGCGGCGGCCGGTTCCCGCACATCGCCTTCTCCGACGGCGGCAAGGAACTGGTCGCGGTCGCCACGACCGGCGGGAAGAACTACTCCGAAATGAAAGTCGCGGTGCGGCGCTGGACGTGCGCGACCGGCGCGGAGCTGGAGGCGCGCAAGACCGCGGCGACCGTCAGCCTGTACCTCACGCCAAACGGCAAGACGTTCTACGGCACCGACAACACCAAGACCTACGAACTGAGCGTCGCCGACGGCACCGAGACCGACGCGCCGAAGGCCCTGTCGCGCGAGTTCTTGCCACACATCCGCGGCAGCTCGGACGACGGGCAGGTGCTGAGCCTCGTCGGGTTCCCGCCCGGCGACCGCGGGCGCGAACAGGTCGCGTTCCTCTGGGACGTGAAGGCCGGCAAAGCCTTCGCGCCGAAGGTCTACGACTACTTCCTCGACGCGGCGCACGCCGGGGTTTCGCCGGACGGCGCGTGGCTCATCGCCGCCGGCTGGGTCGGCCCGGACAGCAAAGGTGGGAAGATGCGCGTGGACGTGTTCAAGCGCGGCGTACTCAAGGCCGAGAACTCGTTCTACGTGAACCGCGACCGCGGCGGCGAGACACGCGTGAACGCGTGGGCCGTGTCCGCGGACAGCAAGTGGCTGGCCCTCGCCACCGGCCACGGGATCGACCTGCACGACCTCGCCACTGGCAAGCCGAAGGAGCTGACCGGCACAAGCGCCCCGATGCGGGCGGCGCACGATGTCGGCTTCGCGCCGGACGGCAAGACTGCGGCCACCCTCAGCTACGAGGGCAAAACGACCCTGTGGGACGCGACCACCGGCAAGTTCGTGAAGACCGTCGGCGACCGGGCGACGTGCTTCGCCTTTTCGAGCGACGGCAAGCTGCTCGCCACCGCCGACGCCTTCGGCCGCGACACGCAGGGCGACGTGCGCGCGCCGCGCGTCTGGGACATCGAAACGGGCACCTCGAAGTTGTCGATCCCCGGGTTCCGGCAGCGGTTCGGATACATCCGGTTCGCGGGCGACGACAAGAACCTCGTCGCCACGATGGGCTGGCGGTTCACCGGCGCGTTCGACACCAAGACCGGCAAGTTGAAGTGGAACCGAAGCAGCGACGTGAGCTTCGGCGGGATCGGCAAGTCGCTGTCCGATGGCTTCGGCGGACAGTGGAGTGTGCGCGACGGGGTGCTGTCGCACTGGAGCGCGCTGACCGGGGGCGGGACCGCGAACGTGGGCCTGTCGCGGGCCGACGCCGACGGCGTGTACGAGATCGCCTTCAACGGCAAGACGCTGGTGGTCGTGGACCTGACACGGAACTGCTTCCGCGTGTGGGACGCGGCGAAGAAGGAGTGGGCGGTGCCGGTCGTGCCGGCGTTCGCCGGGTTCGTGCTCGGCAACCCGGACATCAGCGACAAGTACCAGGAACCGGGCGGCGGCTCGCTCTACAAACTGAGCTACGACGGCAAGTACCTGCTGACCGCGCAGCGGCGCGGGCGCGTCCCGCAGGGGCCGAACTCCGGCAAGACGCACCTGAACGTGCTGATGCCCGAAGACACGGACGGCACCGCGGTGCGCGTGTGGGACACCGCGACCGGGCGCGAGCTGGCCCGCGTCCCGCTCGGCCCGCTCCAGCTCCAAGACTTCGCACTCAGCGCCGACGGCACGCGCCTCATCACGGGGCACTACAACGCGGCGGCGCTGGTGTGGGACTTGAGCAAGTTCGCCAAGCCCGCGCCGCTCCCGGTGATCGAACTGAAGGCCGACGAGTTGGAGCGCCGATGGCTGGAGTTGATCGACCAGAACCCCATCGAGGCGAACAAGGCCGCGTGGCCGCTGGCGCGGGCCGGCGCGCCGGCCGCGAAGCTGATCGCCGAGAAGCTGACGGCGAAGCCGCTCGCGCTGCCGACTCCGAACGAATTGGCCGACTGGGTGCGCGACCTCGACGCCGCCGACAAAGACCAGCGCTGGCGCGCGTTCCTCGAATTGGCGAACCGCTTGCCGGCCGCGAAAGACGGCGAGATCATCCGCACGGTCAGCGGCAAGCTGAAGACCGCGCCCGGCCGCGAACTGTCGTTCAAACTGAGCAAACAATCGAACCTGACCGACAAGGCGCTCCCGCGCCGCGACGCCCGCGCCGTCGAGGTGCTCGAACTGATGAACACCGCGGACGCGCTCGCGGCGCTCAAGAAGGTCGCGGAGAGCGACGCGCCGACCGCAGCCAGCGCGAAGGCCGCTGCCGCCCGAGTGGAGAAACGGCTGCCGTAGCCGGGGCGGTCCACTACAACACCCGCGACGAGTCGGTTCGGTTTAGCTCGCTGCTTTGCAGCAGGACGATGTCGCGTCGTCCGAGCGATTGCCTTGCTACGCCGCGCGGGGAAGGCTGTTCCAGCACCGCTATCGACCGGTACGAGTAATTATCCGTACCGGTCTGGTGCAACCCCGCGGATCGTGGTTCCGATGCTCCTCGATATCGAGCAGGCTCGGCGGTGCCGTGAGCCTTCCGCGCCTCAGGTCGAGAAGTAGACCGAACCGGTTCGTCACTCGAAGCCCTCGCGAGTGCGTGGGCTTCGTTGTTGGCACCCGCGCTCACTTCGGGTAAGCTCTACTCTTCCTGCCGAAGCTCGGTCACACCACTCGCCCCGCGCGTCCGTATTGTTGGGGAGCCCCACATGACGCGAACCGCCCTGCTCTCCCTCGTCGCGCTCGCCACCTGCGCCGACCGCGCGCGCGCCGCCGAACCGAACTTCGCGCGCGACGTGGTGCCGGCGCTCACCAAACTCGGCTGCAACGCGGGGAACTGCCACGGGTCGTTCAAGGGACGCGGTGAGTTCCGGCTGTCGCTGCTCGGCTTCGACCCCGCCGCCGACTACGATGCCATCGTGGTCGAATCGCGCGGGCGGCGAGTCTTCACCGCCGCGCCGGACAAGAGCCTGCTGCTGATGAAGGGCACGGGGCAGATCGCCCACGGCGGGCAGAAGCGAATGCCGGTCGATTCCGAAGCATATCGCGTCGTCCGCGATTGGATCGCGCGGGGCGTGCGCCGCGCCGACTGGCCCACCGTGACGAAGCTCGACGTGAGCGCGGCGGACATCACGCTGAAGCCGGGTGAGACGCGCGACCTGATGGTGAAGGCGACGTGGTCCGACGGCACCACACAGGACGCTACCAAACTCGCGCTGTACGAAACGAACCGCGCGCCGGTCGCGACGGTCGCCGCGACGGGGCGCATCGAGGCCCGCGGGCCGGGCCGCGCCGCGATCACCGTGCGCTACATGGGGCAGGTGGCCGCGGTACTCACCACGGTCCCGTTCGGCGCGGCGCAAGACTTCACCTTCCCGGCCGCGAACCTCATCGACACGCACCTCGTCACCGAATGGAAGAAACTCGGCCTCTTGCCCGGCAAGCTCAGCTCCGACGAAGACTTCCTGCGCCGCGTGTCGCTCGACCTAATCGGCACGCTGCCCACGCCGGACGAGATTCGCAGGTTCCTCGCAGACCCCGACTCGAAGAAGCGTGCAAAACTCATCGACGCGCTGCTCGACCGCGCGGAATACGCGGACTACTGGTCGATCAAGTGGAGCGACCTACTGCGCGCGCACCGCAAACACCTCGGCGAAAAGGGGCTGGCGAGCTTCAACGACTGGCTGCGGCAATCGCTGCGCGACAACCGCTCGCTCGACAAGCTGGTGCGCGAACTGCTGACCGCGCAGGGCAACCTGTTCACCAACGGCCCGGCCGCGTTCTACTTCGTCGACCGCCTGCCCGACGAACTGGGCGAGACGACGGCGCAGGTGTTCCTCGGTGTGCGGCTCCAGTGCGCAAAGTGCCACCACCATCCGTTCGAGGTGTGGACCCAGGATGACTACCACGGCATGGCCGCGTTCTTCCCGCGCGTGAAGCGCAAGGACACCGGCGAGAACGGGCAGTTCGGAGGCGCGCAGTCGATCCGACTCGACAGCGAAGGAACCTGGAAGCACCCCACGACCGGGAAGACGGTCGCGCCACAAGTGCTCGGCGGCAAGGCGCTGAAGCTCGACGACCCCGCGGACCCGCGAGCGGCGCTCGCGGATTGGATCGTGGCGAAGGACAACCCGTACTTCGCCCGCAACGTGGCGAACCGCTACTGGGGCTACCTGTTCGGCCGCGGGCTGGTCGAATCACTGGACGACATTCGCGCCACCAACCCCGCGACCTTCCCCGCGCTGCTCGACGCGCTCGCCGCCGACTTCGCGAAGAGCAACTACGACCTGAAGCACCTGCTGCGCACGGTCTGCAACTCGCGCGCGTACCAGCTCGCGTGCGACCTGAAGCCGGCACGCGACGCCGACGGCGAGTTCGTCACGCACCGCCGCCCGCGGCCGATGCCCGCCGAGGCGCTGCTGGACGCGGTGTGCGACGCGACCGGGGTGCCGGAGATGTTCGAGAAGATGCCGCCGGGCACGCGGGCCATCGCCCTGCCCGACCCCGCGGTGACTTCGTACTTCCTCGACGTGTTCGGCCGCCCGCGCCGCATCAGCGCGTGCGAGTGCGAGCGCGGCGGACGCCCGGACCTGACCCAAGTGCTGCACCTGATGAACGGCGACGCGCTGAACAAGAAGATCACCTCCGAGCAGGGGCGGATCGCGAAGGCGCTCGCGGCCAAGAAGACCGATGACGAGGTCATTGAGGAACTGTATCTGGCGACCTTCTCGCGCAAGCCGACCGACGCGGATCGCAAGCTCGTGAAGGCGCACCTTGCGAGCGCCCCGTCGCGCCGCGAGGGGCTGGAAGATTTGCTCTGGGCGCTGCTGAACAGCGCGGAGTTCGTGTTCAACAGGTGAAGCCGCTCGCGGCTTCGCACGACGAGAGGTTTCCCATGCTCTCCCTCAACTCTCCCCTCAGCCGCCGCGCGTTCCTGCGCGTGGGCGCGCTCGGCGGCTTCGGCCTGTCGCTGCCCCAACTCCTTCAGGCGCGCGAGAAGTCGCCCGCCGCGAAGGACGTGAACGTCATCCTGCTGTGGATGGGCGGCGGCGCGAGCAACATCGACACGTTCGACATGAAGCCGGACGCGCCCGCGGAGGTTCGTGGCGAGTTCAAGCCCATCGCCACCAACCTCAACGGCTTGCGCGTGTGCGAGCACCTGCCACTGATGTCCAAGCAGATGGACAAGGTGTGTACGCTGCTCTCGGTGTCGCACCCCGAAAGCGGCGACCACGTCGCGGCGGTCCACTACATGCTGACCGGGTACGCGCAGCGCCCGGACCCGACCGGCCAGCCGGCCAACTCGCTCGTGTACCCGTGCTTCGGTTCGGTCGTGGCGAAGGAGAAGGGCTGGCAGCACGCGATGCCGCCCTACGTCGTGCTGACCGGCAAGGCGGCTCCGTACACCGGCGCGGGCTACATCGGCTCCGCGTACAACCCGCTCACGATCAAGGGCGACCCTAGCGACGCCGCGTTCGCGGTGCAAGACGTGACGATCCCCGCGAGCGTCGGCCCGGACCGCACCCGCCGCCGCCAGAGTATGCTCGACGCCGTAGACACGTGGCAGAAGCAAGACGACAAGCGAACCGGCTTGCTCGGCGAACGGGGCCGCTTCTACCAGCAGGCCTACGACCTCGTCACGTCGCGCGCGGCGAAGAAGGCGTTCGACCTGAGCGAAGAATCGGACAAGGTGCGCGACCGCTACGGCCGGCATCGGTTCGGCCAGTCCGCGCTGCTCGCGCGTCGGCTGATCGAAGCCGGCGTGCGGTTCGTCAGCGTCGAGACGCACTGGTGGGACACACACCAAGACAACTTCAAAGACCTGACAGGCTCGCGCCTCCCGAACCTCGATCAGTTCTGGTCGGCGCTGCTCGAAGACCTGAGCGCGCGCGGGTTGCTCGAAACGACACTGGTGATCTGGATGGGCGAGTTCGGCCGCACGCCGACCGTGAACGGGCAGGCCGGGCGCGACCACTGGGCGTGGGCCAACGCCATTTGCATGTCGGGCGCGGGCGTGAAGATGGGCAGCGTGGTGGGCAAGACCGACCGCAAGTGTGAGCGCCCCACGGGCACGACGCACAGCACGCACGATTTCGCCGCGACGATCTACAGTATCCTCGGCATCGACTCCAAGAAGGAGTACGCCACGCCCGACGGCCGCCCGATCCTGCTCAACTACCACGGCACGCCCATCGAGGGCGTGCTGCGGTAGCCCAGCCGCTTACGGCTTCGCCGTTGGGTACACCTCTCCCCCACGCTTTGGTGGGGGAGAGGTCGTCGAGTCTTCGAGCCGGGTGAGGGGGCGCTGCACAACTCAAACGAGTTTTTCGCAGAACAGAATCGATGCGCCGAGCGCCCCCTCACCCGCCGCCGCAGAGCCGGTGGCGACCTCTCCCCCCATCAAAGCATGGGGGAGAGATGTGGGCTTGCCCCTCTTCTCGTGGGCCTTGATACGCCATGACTCTCATTCGCTCCCTCGCGCTCGTCGCGCTCCTGCTCGCGCCCTCGTTCGCGCGCGCGCAACTGGTGAAGCAACCGGACGGCACTCTCTACGGCGTGTACCCCGCGGGCGGGCAGCGCGGCACCACGGTCGCGGTCGAGTTCGCCGCGCCGATGGGCCTCGACACCGCGAAGGGCGTCGTCATCGACGGCGCGCCGGGCATCACCGTCAAGGACTTCAAGCCGGTCGCGGTGAACAAGGCGCAAGCCACGTTCGTGATCGCGCCCGACGCCGCGCCCGGCGCGCGGTCGGTGCGCGTCGTGGGCGGCGCGGCCGGCCTCACCTCGTGCCGGACGTTCTTCGTGAGCACGATTCCCGAAGTGATCGAGAAGGAACCGAACGAGACGCCCGGCGCGGCGCAGCTCGTCGCGCTCCCGGCGGTCGTCAACGGCCGGTTCGAAGCGAACCTCGACATCGACTGTTTCGCCTTCGACGCGAAGGCCGGGCAGCGCGTGGTCGCGGCGGTGCTGGCCCACGGCATGGACAGCCGGATGCGCACCCGCGGCAACAACGGCTTCCTCGACGCGACCCTCGAACTACTCGACGCGAAGGGGAAGGTGGTCGCGTCCGCGGGCGACACACTCGGCCTCGACCCTGTGATCGAACACATCATCCCGGCCGACGGCCGCTACACCGCGCGCGTGCTCGCGCTCGGCTTCGAAGGCGCGCCGGGCGCGACGTACCGCCTCACGCTCGGCGACGTGCCGATCCCGACGACGGCGTTCCCGGCGGGAATGCGACGCGGCACGCAAGTGGAGGTCGCGTTCAGCGGGTTTAACGTGCCCGCGACCGCAACACGCAAGATCACGGGGCCCGCGGGCACCAACCCGTGGCAAGCGGTTTCACCCGAGTTCAAGGTCACTGACGGTCACTACCTCCCGTTCATCCTCAGTGACCATCCCGAGGTGATCGAAACGGAGCCGAACGACACGCGCGAGCGGGCGAACCCGCTGCCGGTCGGCACCACCGCGAACGGCCGTTTCGACAAGCCCAACGACGCCGATTGGTACAAGTTCGCACTAAAGAAGGGCGCGGGAGTCGTGCTGGAAATCGCGGCGCAGCGGCACCTCCGCTCGCCCGTCGATACATGGATCGAGGTCTTCGATGCGTCGGGCAAGAAACTCGCGGATAACGACGATGGCCTTGTCTTCATGGGCCAGTGCGAGCACGATTTCCCCTCCGCCGACAGCCGGCTGGAGTTCACCGCGCCCGCGGACGGCGAGTACTTCGTTCGCGTCACGGACCAGAACGGCCTGAGCGGGCCGCGCGCGATCTACCGGCTCACGGCCGCGCCGCTGGAGCCGGGGTTCCGCCTGCACCACTGGCCGGACGCGGTGCCGGTGTGGGGGCCGGGTGCGACCGCGTGCTTCGTCGTGCAGGTGCAGCGCTGGGGCGGACTGAAGGGCGACATTGCGCTGCGCATTGAGGGCTTGCCCGCGGGCTGGAAGGGGAGCGCTGGCATCGCGCAACAGGCGACCTACTACGACCCGCGCCACGGCCTGAATCAGAAAGTGCTCATGACGATCACCGCGCCGCCGGACGCGAAGGTCGGCGACCTCGCCGCGTTCCGCGTCGTCGGCAAGGTGGCTCACGACAGTACGGTGATCGAGCGCGAGGCGTGGCCGCAAACGCTGCTCGGCTCCGCCCACACCGACCGGATGCACCTGCGCTACAGCCCAGTGGCGCGGGCCGCGGTCGCGGTGCCGCTCGATTGCCGCATCGAAGCGGGCGTGAAGGAGCTGACCGTCGAGTTCGGCGGAAAGGTGACGATCCCGGTGAAGGTGCATCGCGCGGGGAAGAACCCGATCGCGATTTCCGTAGACGGCGAAACGCCCGCGGCCGGCAGCGGCTGGCGCACCCCGCTGACGCTGAAGGACGGCGAGACCGAGATCGCGCTGGAACTGGACGTGGGCCGCGAGCGCCGGCCCGGCACCTACGGCATCGTGGTCAGCCGCAGTTGGGCCGCCGACCTGCGCGCCGGAAGGCCGGGGCCGTGTTCGGAACTTATCATCCTGCACATCAAGCCCGCGAAACCGTGAGCGCACGTCACCGATTGTCGCCCTTCACCTCGGCCCCGGTCTTGGGATCGACGCGGACGTTCAACTTCTCGTCGGCGTGGGTGTAGAAGAAGAACCCGTACATCATTTCGTTGTGGGTTTGCGGGCCGTTACGGACGGTCGCCTTCGGGTTCGGGTTGTACGGGTTGAACGGCGAGTTGTCGAAGTGCGCCACGCACTCCAGCTTCGTGCCCTTCGCGAACCGCTTCGCGCCCGGCTCCCAGCGGTACGGGATCTGCCACTCGAAGTTGTAGTTGGCGATCACCAATAGTTCCTCGCGCTTGCCGCCGGGCACGGTCGCGGCGAACGTCATGTCCTTGCCGCGCAGGTGCATGTGCGCGAACATACCGACGCCGATGATGTCCGTGTCGAGAACCCGGCTCGCGGTCACCATGTGGGCCGGCGCGCCGGGCGGGATCGCGAACCGAGTGTCGAAGAGCTGGTAGTTGCGCAGGCGCGTTTGCACCGGGTCGCGCGGGTAGCGGATGCCGACGCTGAGTTTGCATTTCTCCGGCTTGCCGGTCGAAACGAAATGAATCTGGAGGCCGAACACGGAGCCTTTGGGGACGAGGAAGCCCATCCCCTTCGGGAGGTTCATCGGCTCGCCGCCGGGGACATAGCCGGTGATGAAGTTCTCCGCGCTCACCCCCTTCAAGCTGCCGTGCGCGAGGTTCGCGTGGTGCAACACGCGCGGATTATCGCTCGTGATTTGGACGTCCTGGAGCCACGTGTCTTCGGTGAACCCGTGGGGCAGCACCGCGTACTTGTACGGAATGTCGCCCGCGGCCGGCAGGTCGAACTCGATGGTGTCGAGCACGAGATCGGGCTTACCGATTAGCCACTTCTCTTTCACTTCGGGCGGCGGAGCGGGCACTTTGGTGAGGTCGCCGGCCGCGGCCCCGGTCGCGGCCCAGTCGCTGAGGATCGTGCGCTCGTCGTCGGTGAGCGCGCGGCGGTTGGTGAATGGGCCGAACTCGTGGCTCGCGAACCACGGGGGCATCCGCTGATCCTTGACGACCTCCGCGAGGGCGTCGGCCCGCACCGCGGCCTGCTTGTGCGTGGTGAGCGCGAACGGCGACGACCCGCCCGGCTTGTGGCAGTCCCAACAGTGCTTCTGAAGAACCGGCGCGACGTGCTCCGCGAAGTTCACCTTCTTCGGTTCACGCGGCTTGGGGAACGTGATGGGGCAGCCGTCCACTTCGGTTTCCGCCACGGCGAACTTCTTGCCCGCGAGCAGCGCGTCGAGCGCGTCCTTCAGCTCGCGCGCGGTCGGCTCCTTGCGCGACCCGCCGAGCCGGTACTGGTCGTCGATGCGCCCGCGATAGACGATGCGCCGGTCCGCGTCGAGCACCACCGCTTCCGGGGTCCGGGTGACGCCCAGCGCCTTCGCGCACACCCCGCCGAAGTCCTTCACGAACGGCAGCTCCATCTCGTACTTCACACTCTGTGTCGCCATCAGGAGGACGGTATCGTCCTCGGCCGCGTTCACGGCCGCGAACTGCACGTCCTTCGCTCGGTACTCCTTCTCCAGCGCGGCGAGCGTGGGCAGGTACTTCTGCGCGAGCGGGCAGGTGGTGTTCACGAACACGAGCACAACGGCCCTCTTCTTACCGAAGTCGTCGAGCGTACGCGGCAGCGAGCGGATGTCGGTGAACTTGAGCTTGCCCACCGTGTCGCCGACCTTCGGCGCATCGGCAGCGGGCGCGGCTGGCGCGAACGCAATGAGCGCGAGTGCTGCGAACAGGCGCATGGCTAAGCCTCGTGCGGGGGAGATGAAGATAGTTGTAGTCGGCCGGCGCTTCGCGCGGCGCGGCCTTCATCTCTCCCCCATCAGAGCATGGGGGGAGAAGTGGAAACACCGCGCCTCCTACTGCTGATGTCCGGTCCAGCCTGTCATGCTGCGCGACACCCCCATCACGCGGCACAGGCCGCGGTACACGCCGCGCGGCAACCCGGCCGTGAGCGCGTACATGATGCGGTGGGCGCGCGGCAGCATCACGAACTCGCGGCGCTTCTCGACCGCGCGCACCACGGCCAACGCAACCGCTTCCGGCGTCAGCCAGTTTACGCCCTTCGTCGGTCGCGCGCCGCCGAACAAGCCGGTCGTGATGAAGCCCGGGCAGATCGCGGTCACGCTCACGTTCCTCTGTTGCTTCACCCAGAGTTCTTCGCGCAGCGAGTCCGTGAAGCCGAGGACGGCCCACTTGCTCGCGGCGTAGGTGGTGCCGTGCGGCAGCGCGATGAAGGCCGACGCGCTACAGATGTTGACGACGTGCGCCGCGGGGCGCGCGAGTAAGTCTGGCAAGAATGCGTGCGTGACCGCGATCAGCCCCGCGAGGTTCACGTTTATCGTGGCGAAGTGCTTCGCGAGCGGCACGTCGAGGAACGGGCCGCCGAACGCGACCCCGGCGTTGTTCACCAGAATGTCGATCGGGCTCGTCGCTAGTCGCGCCCGCACGTCCGCGATCTGCTCCGGCTTCGTCACGTCGAGCGCGTAGCCGGTCGCACCGGGCAGCTTCGCGACGGCCGCGCTCACGCGCTCCGGGTCCAAATCGGTGATGACGGCGTGCGCGCCGGCGCGCGCGAACGCTTCCGCGATAGCGAACCCCAGCCCGTGCCCAGCCCCGGTCACGAGAACCCGACTGCCCGCGACGCGCATGAGATTGCCCCAAAGTGGACGTGGTTTCGGTCGATTGCCACCGCTTATGGTAGAATGAGCCTCAATCTCTCCGCCACACCACCGGAACCGCGTCATGTTGCTCCGCGCCGCCGTTCTCGCCGCGCTCGCGCTCACGTCCCCTGCCCTGGCCGCCGAGAAGTACTGGTCCGACGACGCGGAACAGGCACTCGTTCGCGCGAAGGACAACCGCAAGGACCTGGAGAAGGCACTCCACGACGTGCCGAAGGATCAGCGCAAGGGCATGGTATTCCTCGTCGAGAACATGCCAGACAGCGACCTCACTTCACTCAAGGCCGAGTTCCTGCTCACGAACGTAGAACTCGCGTACCAAGCGCGCAAGGAACTGCCGTGGGGCAAGGACGTTCCCGAAGAGCTGTTCCTCAACGATGTGCTCCCTTACGCGAACGTGGACGAGAAGCGCGACACCTGGCGCAAAGAGTTCTACGAGATGTGCCTGCCGATGGTGAAGGGCTGCAAGACGCCGACCGAAGCCGTGCAGGTGCTCAACAAGGAACTCTTCAAGAAGCTGAAGCTCGGATACTCGACGCAGCGGAAGGCCCCGAACCAAAGTCCGAAAGAGTCCATCGAGACGGGCAAGGCGAGCTGCACCGGCCTCAGCATCGTGCTGGCCGATGCGTGCCGCGCGATTTGTATCCCGGCGCGGCTGGTGGGCACGCCGCTGTGGTCCGACAAGCGCGGCAACCACACCTGGGTGGAAGTCTGGGACAAGGGCTGGCACTTCACCGGGGCGTGCGAGCCGGACCCGAACGGCCTGGATCGCGGGTGGTTCGTGGGCGCGGCCAGTCAAGCCAAGAAGGACGTGCCGGAGCACGCGATCTACGCCGCCAGCTTCAAGAAGGGGAAGCAACACTTCCCGCTCGTGTGGGCACCGCGGAACGCCAGCGTGCCCGCGGAGAACGTCACCGACCGGTACGCGAAGGCCGCCGCGCCGGACGCGAAGGCGGAAGAGGCCAAGTCTGCCGGCGCGCTCAAAGAATTGAAGGCCGCGCTCGACGCCAAAACCGCGCTCGCCGACCTCGCCACCAAGAGCTTCGCCAAGATCCCGCTAACGAAGGCCGACGCCGCGGCTGCGCGCGAGGCGATCTGGAAGGCGCATGTCGAGTTCATCAAGAAGGACCGCGCCGACGAGGTGAAGAAGTTGCTCATCAAGGACGGCAACCTGGAAATGCCGTTCTCCTACAAGACGTTCGGCAAGAAGCCGAAGGACGGCTGGAGCCTGTACATCTCGCTGCACGGCGGTGGCGGGGCACCGAAGGCCGTCAACGACGGGCAGTGGGAGAACCAGAAGAAGCTCTACACGGTGGACGAGGGCATTTACCTCGCGCCACGTGCGCCGACGAACACCTGGAACCTGTGGCACGAAGGGCACATCGACCGCATGTTCGCCCGGCTCATCGAAGACCTGATCGTGATCGAGGGCGTGAACCCGAACCGCGTGTACGTCCTCGGCTACTCGGCCGGCGGCGACGGCGTGTACCAGATCGGGCCGCGCATGGCCGACCACTGGGCCGCCGCCGCGATGATGGCCGGCCACCCCAACGGCGTATCGATGCTCTCCCTTCGGAATGTGCCGTTCGCCTTGCAAGTGGGCGGCAACGACTCCGCGTACAACCGCAACAAGGTCGGCAAGGAGTACGGCGAGAAGCTCGACGCGCTCCAGAAGGACGACCCGAAGGGGTACGAGCACTTCGTGAAGATTCACGAGGGCAAGGGCCACTGGATGAACCTTGAAGACAAGGTCGCGCTGCCGTGGATGGCGAAGTTTACCCGCAACCCGGTGCCGGAGAAAGTGGTGTGGAAGCAGTCCGGGGCCGTTCACGACCGCTCGTACTGGCTCGCGGTGCCACCGAAGGACGCGAAGGGCGATTCACTCGTGATTGCGTCGCGCAGCGGCCAGACCATCGACATCACCACCGCCGAGAAGGTGTCTAAACTGCTGATCCGCTTCGTCGACCGCGTGGCCGATCTCGACAAGCCCGTGGTGGTGAAGCACGCCGGCAAGACGCTGTTCGAGGGCGCGGCCCCGCGCACCGTCGCGACCCTGCTCAAGACGCTGGCCGGTCGCGGCGACCCCGGCCTGCTCTTCGACGCCGAGGTCGAGGTCGAACTGCCAACAGGGAAATAGCGGCGGCGCAAGTGAAACAGTTTCGCGTTCAACAAGAGGGAGCGGCATGAGAACTACAGCGCGGCTGGCGGTCACGGCGATCAAGAAGTTCGGCGGGCGCGTCGAGGGGACCGAGGGGAGCACCTGGGAAATCAACCTGGACAACCGCCCGGTCACGGACGCGAACCTGGCGGCCCTCGCGCCGCTCACGGACGCCCAAACGCTCGACCTGCTCGGCACCCTCGTAACCGGGGCGGGGCTGGCGTACCTGTCCAACTGGAAGCAACTGCACACGCTCTACCTGACCAACTCGAAGCTGACATCGACCGGCATGGCCGCGCTGTCCAAGATGCCGTCGCTGCGCGTGCTGATCCTCGACTACACCAAGATCGGCAACGACGGGCTGCGCCACCTCACCGGGCTGACGGGCCTCCAGAAGCTGAACATCGGCGGCACGCGCGTCACCGACACCGGAATGCCACTGATCGCGCGCCTGACCAACCTGGACATGCTCTCGATCCACGAAACCGCGATCACGGACGAGGGGCTTAAAAGCCTTGAAACCTTGACGAACCTCAAGCAACTCTTCTGGACCGGGTCGGGCGTGACCAAGCGCGGGATCGAGCGGCTCCGCAAGAAGCTGCCGCAGTTGCAAGCGGACGTGGTGTAACCGCGACAGCCCGATTCGCAGAAGGGCCGGTGTGCCGCGCCCGTAGTGCGGCGACGTGACTGGTCGGGCGCGGTGAAAGACCGCAGATCAGCAAGCCCACCCAGCCGGGCGGGTGCCATGAAAGGTTCCCTCGCTGCGCGGTATAATCAGGTGCGGGGTCGCGAACGCGCTCAGTCCGCGCTCTTTCCGGTGGTCACGACAGTTGACGGAACAGTGACCGGCGGAAGTCCAGATGAGTTCCGGACAGGTTCCACACGGAACTTGGACGAAGAGGATGCCGCAGAGCCGCTTTTGCGGGGCATCGGGGTACAGTTGAGCAACGGTCGGTTCGGGCACAGTGGTCATTTCGCAACTCCTTTGCTGGGTAGAATTGGGCACCCACAAAGGCATCTTTACAACTTAGATTCCGAGTCGTTGTGAGCTGGGATTGGAGCGCCTCTGTTGCGTCGAAAGTTCCAGCTTCATCGTGCGCCTTTCAGCCCCGGAGGGGCGACCGATGGTAGCCCAGGGTGCAGCGAGCGAAGCAAACCCTGGGTCACGTCAGCGAAAAACGAATGTAGCCCTGGAAGGGCGACAGGAGCGCACGCGGCTCGTTCTGTCGCCCCTCCGGGGCTTGTTGTTTCTTTCCCGCCGTACCCAGGGTTGCGCTCGAAGACTCGCTCCACCCTGGG
>SXHE01000741.1 GCA_005773755.1 Planctomycetia bacterium | reverse complement strand
CTGGGCACTTCGAACATGCGTAGCCCGCGCGTGTCGCCGAACACGACCGCGCCCCCGTCGGGCCGGTACGCGACCGCGTTGACGGCCGGCGGCGCGGCCGTCGCCAGCGCCGGGACCAGAAGCAGCGCGACGGAGAGAACTCGCGACATGGAGTGAACCCGGAAAGGTGTATCAGGGGAACATCGCCATTGCGGAGCTGACCGCGACCGACAGCAAAACGAAGATCGCGAGCGAGCAGCCGCCGCAGCCCTCGGCGCAGCCGCCAGCGGCGTCGAGCGCGCCGCCGGCCACGTCGCCAACACTCATGAGGGCGTCCGCGCCCTCGACACCGGCGTCGATCATGTCGCCACCGCTGCCACCGTCCGCGGTGTTCGCGTTGTTCTGATTGTTCTCGTTCTGCTCCGGCTTCTGCCACGGATTCGGTTGGGCCGTTGGGTCGGTGGGGTTCATGGGCGTTCGCGGTTAGTGGTTGAAGAGGAACTCGCGGCCCGTCAGGACCGCCCATACGAAGTCTTCGATCCCTTCGCGTCGAGATTGCGCGCCGTCCTTCGCGGATTCGGCCAGAATCGGCAGAAACTTCTTCTTCTCGGTATCGGTCGGCTTGCGGCTGAGGGCCAGCAGGAACACGCGGTCCACGATCTGCTCATCGGTCATACCGGCCGCGATCCACTTCGCCACCGCGGAGCTCTTGTCGCGCAGTTTGTCGTTGAGCGTGTACCCGTTGTTCAGGTGGAGCGCCTGTGTCACGCTGGCGTCCGCAGTGCGTTCACAGGAGCACGTCTGGATGCGCTCAGCGCGACCGAAGGCGTCGAGGAAGCGTGACGTCGTGAGCGAGTCCGGCACCTGAATCGCGCGAGTGCCAGCGGGATAGGTGCCGATGGGCGTACTCGAGTCGCCGGCCGCGGAGTTGATCTTGTCGAACGGCGTCGGCACGCCGGTGATGTCCGAATAGGCGTCGAGGATCACCTCGCCCGGCAAGCGCCGCAGCAAGTAGCGCGAATAGAAGCGGTCGTCGGCCGCGTTCTCCTTCGATGGTTTTGAGGCACGCTGGTATGCGGCCGAGTTGAGGATCGTGCGGATCGCGTGCTTCACGTCGTACTTGTTCTTCACGAAGTCGGCGGCGAGGGCGTCGAGCAGCTCGCGATTACTCGCGGGGTTGGTTTCGCGCAGGTCGTCCTCGGCCTCGACCAGCGCGCGGCCTATGAAGTTCCGCCACACGCGGTTCACCGCAGCTTTGGCGAAGTACGGGTTGTCGGCCGCGGTGAGCCAGTCGGCGAAGTACGCGCGCCGGTCGATGAGCGAATCGGCCGGAAGCGGCTTGCCGTCGAGCGGCGTCGGCGGCATCGCGATCCCGCGGCGCAGGTGCAGCGCGTCACCGTCGCTTTTACTCTGAATGAGCACTTCGCCCGCGCGGTCGCCGTTCTTCAAGCCGACGCGCGAGAACAGGTTGGCGAACGCCCAATATTCGTCTTGCGTCCACTTCTCGAGCGGGTGGTTGTGGCATTTTGCGCAGCCGATCGACGTTCCGAGGAAGGTGAGCGAGGTCGCCTCCGCTAGCGCGCTCACGTCCTTGTGCAGCACGAAGTAGTTGCCCGCGCCGTTGGTGAGCGTGCTGCCGCTCGCGGTCAGCACGTCGCGCGCGAACTTGTCCCACGGCTGGTTGTCCGCGACGCTCTGCCGCAGCTTTCGGTAGAAGGCCCACATCGCCGGTTGCGGCAGCTTGCGGCTCGACACGAGCAGCAGGTCGGACCACTTGTGCGCCCAGTAATCGACGTAGGCCGGGTGATCGAGCAGCTTGTCGATGAGCTTGGCGCGCTTCTTCGGGTCCGCGTCTTTCAGAAACGCTTCGACATCCTCGGCCTTCGGCACGATGCCGCAGGTGTCGAGGTACGCGCGGCGGATGAACTCCGCGTCCGAGCACTGGTCTGATGGGGGCACGCGCAGTAGCTCGAGCTTGCGCAGAACGTGATCGTCGATGTAGTTATTGCGCGGCGATTTCGCGAACACGTCGGCCTTCACCTCGTTCGGGTACGGCGCGGTCATGGTGAGCGTGGCGACCTTCGTACCGAAGCCGACGGTGATCGCGGCCTCACCGTGGCCGGCTGGTGCGATGACCCCGTCTTCGCTGACGCGCGCGACCAGTTCCTCACTGGACCCGAAGCGCGCCCAGCGGGTCACGTCTTCGGTTGTACCGTCCGAGTACACCGCGCGGACGAGCGCGCGGAACGAGCCCTTGGCGGCCTTCGGGTCAACGAGAATCGCGGGCGGGAACACCTCCAGGCGCTCAAGGGCCGCGTCGTCGGCTTTCGGCCCTGGTGCGCCGGCCTTCATCCAGTCGTGGATCACCTTGTAATACGGCGAGTCCTCGACGAACCGAGTCCCGCCACCGTGCGGCACAGCGCGCGTCGCCTTCTTGAGCGTGAGGCTGTCGGCCGGGTTTGTGAGGTCGGCACGGCGGCCGAGCGCCTGGCGCGTCAGGACGAACCAGTCGCTATCGGGGTCGAAGCCGCGCAGCGAGAGTTTCATGCCGCCCTTCCCCGCGAGCGCGCCGTGGCACGCGCCCGCGTTGCACCCGGCCCGCGTCAGCGACGGAACGACGTGGTTGCGGAAGTTCAAAGCCGCCGGCTTCTCGGCGGTCACGGCAACCGTCGCGGTCTTGCCGCCGGCGGTAACGCTGATCTTCGCCTCGGCCGCGCCGCTCGCGGTCACGACGCCCGCCGCATCGACCGTAACCTTGTCCGACGCCGACGCGAACTTCGCGCCCGCGGTCAGGTCGCGCACGACGCGCCCGTTCTCGACCTCGACGACGATAAGTTGCTGCGCGCGGTTTGGTCCGCTGATTTCGACAGCAGGCGGATACACGCGCAAGTCTGCTGAACGCGCATACGGGGCGAGGAACACGAGCGCGGCGAGAGAGAGGAGAACCCGCATGGGGAGGTTCCAAAGTAGGTCCGTGCGAAGTCGCCACCGGCGTGCGTTTCAGAACAACTCCCCGATCGGCTTTACGGCGTAATCGACCATCGGCATGGGGCGATTCTGAGGGCCGGGCAGTTCCTTGTGCGGGTCAAGTCCGAGGCCCTTGTAGATCGTCGCGGCCACTTCACCGGGCGTGACGGGGCGCGTCTTCGGCGCGTGGGCGTGTTCGTCCGTTTCGCCAACCACGATGCCGCTCTTGAGCGGACCGCCGCCCATCAGGATCGACCACGCGCCGGGGTGGTGGTCGCGGCCCCCGGCCGGGTTCACCTTCGGAGTGCGCCCGAACTCGCCCACCGCCACGACCATCGTGTTCGCCAGCAGCCCGCGCTCGCTCAGGTCTTCCAGCAGCGCCGTGTACGCTTGGTCGAAGTTCGGAGCCACCTCCTTTGACATCTGCACGATGTCCGTGAACGGCTTCGAGCCGTGGATGTCCCACGTCACCTCGTCGAATACGGTCTCGAACATGTTGACCGTGACGAACCGGACGCCGGCCTCGATCAGGCGGCGGGCCATCAGGCACGACTGTCCGAAGCGCGTGCGGCCGTAGCGGTCCTTCGACTTGGCCGGCTCCTTTTCCAGCGCGAAGGCGTCGCGCGCCTTCGCACTGGACATCAGCTTGAACGCGAGCTTGAAGTTGTCGTCCAGTTGCTTGGCCGCGGCGTTCTGTTCGAACGCGGCCATCGCGCCGTCCACCGCGTCGCGGAGCTTCTGCCGGCGCTCGGCGCGGATCGCGGACAGGTATTCGGGCGGCAGCAGGTCGGGCACCTTGAAGCCGGGCGCGTTCGGGTCGGCATTCAGGATGAAGGGGTCGTGCGGCTTGCCGAGGTAGCCGGCGGTGTGCCCGTGCGGCAGGTTGCCCCCGGTGCGGCCAATGGGCTTGGGCAGCAGGACGTGCGCGGGAAGCTCGCCGCGCCCGCCTTTCAGGTAGCCGAGCGCGCAGCCGACGTGCGGGTGCTCAACCCCGCCACTGAACAAGCGGCCGGTTTGCATCATCTGGTGGCCGGTGTCGTGAACCGCGGTCGCGGTGTGATACACGCTGCGCACGACGGAGTACTTGTCCGCGTGCTTCGCCATCTTCGGGAAGATTTCGCTGACCTGCGTTCCGGTCACGTTGGTCTTGATCGGCTCGAACGGCCCGCGGACCTCGGCCGGCGCGTTCGGCTTCGGATCCCAGGTGTCCAGTTGGCTCGGCCCACCGACGAGGAACAGCATGATGCAGTTCACGTCGGTATCGGGCTTGGGGTCGGCGGCGCGCGCCGCGTTCAGGCCGGCGAGCGTGAGGCCCAGCGGCGCGAGCGCGCCGGCGTGCAGGAAGTCGCGCCGGGTGTGGCCGTCGCAGAACGTGGCCGGGCGGTTCGCGTCCAACCGGATCATGGGAGGCTCCGCGGTAGGCGAAACGACGTACATTCTAGGTAGCCGATCCGTGCGCTGTGAGCAACGAGAAAGGGCTTAATGAGCGCGCCGGGGATGGGGCGCGAACCCGCCTTTCCGCGCCCGTGTCCGGCTGGTAGAATCTCACCACCGGAGAGGTGGCAGAGTGGTTGAATGCGTCAGTCTCGAAAACTGATTTACCCGCAAGGGTAACGAGGGTTCGAATCCCTCCCTCTCCGCTGTCTTGTCGGCCCGTGTGGCAAAAATGCTTGCCGCACGGGCCTTTTGCCTTTCTGAGACCCCTCAGACGTTCCCGTTTGTGGCAGTTTTTGTGGCACTTTGTGGCAGGAGGGT
>SXHE01000740.1 GCA_005773755.1 Planctomycetia bacterium | reverse complement strand
TTGAAGACGACTTCGCCGACGAGTACCTCGATCCCGACAAGTGGGACTTGGGCCGGTGCCGCAAGGGGCTGCGCGAGATGGACGGCTACGCGCGCCTGCGCAACCGCGCCTCACTCGTCACGCACCGGTCCTTCGACGAGCCGTTCGAGCTGGCCTTCGACTGGACGTGGCTCGACTGGGCCGAAGACCCACTCTACGCGGAACACCTGAACGTTGTGCTCCACACCACCGGACACCACCGGCCCGTTCACTCGTTCGAGATCACCGACGGTCTGGTGATCAGTCTCAACACGGTCGCGGCCCACGTGAACGTCGGGGTCGCCGAAGTCCTGCCCAACCGTCCCCACATCCGCCACCTCAAGGAAATGCCCGAAAAGACGACGGTGTTTGCGGCCGACAAGAGATACCACGTCCGCATCACGGACACCGGCAAGAAGGTGACGGTGTTTGTGTCCGGCGGAAAGATCGACCCGAACTACGCCACGACACCGATTGTCGAAGTCGAATACGCGGAGACGTTCACCGAACACCGTATCGCCGTCTACAACCGCGAGTTCGTGAGTGGCGCGAAACACGAAAGCCACATCCGCAACTTCAAGGTGCGCAAGCTGTAAACTTGAGACGTGGCACACGTGCGAACCGCCGGCGCGCTTGGCGGTTGCGCCTGTGTCCTGTCGCAGTGTGTTATGGGAAGCCGCATTACCCCCCGCCCGCGAGGGCCTTCGGTTCGCCGAGCGCGCCGAACTTGCGGACGAACGCGAGGAACTGTTCCAGCAGGCTCGACGGGTTCCCGGTCTGGCCCTCGATGGTGACCGCGTCGCGGGTGACGCTCACGCGGCCGGCGAACCCGGCCAGCGCGATCACCGCCGCGCCCGAGTCGCTCGCCACGCTCACCTTCACGCCCTCCGGGGGCGCGTCCTCGATCCGGTCCACGAACTCCGCCACGTCCACCGCCGATGCGAACTCGAACACCAGCTTGTTGAACCGCGCGCCGAACACGTTGCGGAACGACTCCGACCGCACGAAGTCCGGCCCGGACAGCCGGCCCAGCTCGCGCCGCCAGACCACCTCGGCCGGGTCGTCGGTGCTCACCTCCACGCTCACCGTGTACTCGAAGTCCGGGGTGCGGATGAACCCCACGCCGTCGCGCTCCGCGGACACGTCCAGGTCTTTGCGCTTGTACCCGAACTCCTCGCGCACCATGTCGAACGTGTTGTCCAGGTCGGCCTTGATGTCGCCGGCCGCGACCCGGTTAACGTACTTCCGCGCCCAGTCGTTGGGGCGGTCGGGGATCGTGTGCGACTTGCGGTAGCCGGACAGGTCGCGCACTTGTCCGGGCGCGTCGGCGCGGAACACGACGCGCTTCATACGGGTGGTGTCGAGCAGGTCGTTGCCGGAGCCGATCAGCTTGCCCAGGTCCGCGACCGTCGCCGCGCCGTTGGCCTCGCCGTACAGGGTCGGGGTCTGGTCGTGGGGCGCGTCGTAGGCGCGGCGGAGGGTGCGCGGCACCGCGTCCGCGAGGAACGTGTGCAGGGCCGCGGCGGTCAGCGTGCCGTCCTTGCTCACGCCGCCGCGGGCCTTGCCGGTGAACGCTTCGAGCAGGTGCATGCGCCAGATGCCGTGCCGCTGCGCGGCCGTCTCGAACGACCGCTCGCCGTCGTCGCACGCGGTCAGCCCGACGCACTTGGGCGAGGCGTCGAACAGCGCCGCGAGTTCGTCCGCGTCGAGGCCCGGCAGTAGGGATTTGTGCTCCGCGAGCGCGAGCGGGTCGATGTCGAACAGCACCGCGATCTCTTTGGCCTTCACTTTGCTCACCGCGGCGAGCAGGTCCGCGACCGGCAGCGCGGTTTCGAGCGGATCGGGAACGATGGTGTCGGCGCACGCGATGTAGCCCTTGCCCTTCGCGCTGAACCCGCGCGACGCGACCAGCACGAGCAGCGATTGCGCGTCGCCGATGAGTTTGGGCAGGCGCTTCAGTGTCGCCTCGATGACGGCCTTCGTGGTGCGGTGCGCCGCGAGCAGCGTGCAGCGCGCCGGGGCGTACCCGGCGGCGGGCAGCGCGCGCATCAGCTCGGCGCAGTCGGCCGCCGCATAGGGCACGATCGGCCCGGCCTCGAAGAACGTTTCAACGGCGATCAGCAGTGCGGCACGGTCGGCCACGGTACGCCCCCTTTGGTGAAGAGAGGGGATTGTACCCGACCCGCGCGACCGAACTCAAAGTACGGTGGCGGTTGTGGTGCTCGTCATAATGGCCCGCAGATGGCGCAGAGCAGACGCAGATGAAATCCGATGAAGGCAGAAAGGCAGAAAGCGAGAAGGCATTTTGACAGGATTCACAGGATGAATACTGGATAAAGAGTGTCTCCACCCGGTCTTTCCATCTCTGTTCGTCCTGTCAAAACTCTTCTGCCTTTCTGCCTTCATCGGATTTCATCTGCGTCTGCTCTGCGCCATCTGCGGGCCATTCTGTCACCAGAAGAGCCACGTTCGGACCGAGCAGAGTATAACACCACGTACCCATTCCTCACGTCAGGTCGATTCATGCGCTGGCCCATCGTCCGGTTGATCGCGGCGCGCGAGGTGCGCGACCAGTTGCGCGACCGGCGCACGCTGTTCCTGATTCTCGGCCTGCCCGTGCTCATGTACCCGCTGTTCGTCGGGGTCGGGCTGCTGTACATCGACGAAATCAAGAGGAAGGAACTGGTGGTCGGGATCGCGGGCGCGGAGCACCTGCCGAAGCCGGCACCGGACCCGACCGCGCTCGTCGGCGGCGCTGGTGCCGTAGTGCAGCAGACGTACACCTACCCGCCGCTGCTCGACGAGAAGGGGTTGCTCGTCCCGCGGTACGCGGCCGCCGCCCCGAACGCCGCCCCGCTCACGATCAAGACGCTGGACACGACCGACGAGGCGGCACTCAAAGCGCTGCTCGCCGCGCGCCAGGTGGACGCGGTGGTCGTGGTGGACGCGGACGCCGCTGCGAAGCTGGAGCGCGGCGAGCGGCCGTTGTTGCGCGTCCTCGGGCGCGATGGCGAGGAGAACTCGAAGATCGCCGTGGGCCGCGTGACCGGCGTGCTCAACCGCTGGGTCTCCGACGTGAAGGTCGCGCGCTTCGCCCGGAAAAATCTTCCCGCGGACTTCGACCGGCCCGTCGAGGTCCGCGACCCGCACTCCGAGAAGACGTTTGAGAAGAAGGCCGCGGACGACCTGCGCGACATGCTCGTGATGGTAATCCCGTTCCTGCTCGTGATGTGGATGCTGACCGGCTCGATCTACCCCGCGATCGACATGACCGCGGGCGAGAAGGAGCGCGGCACGATGGAAACGCTGCTCATCAGCCCGGCCGAGCGCACGGAAATCGTGGTCGGCAAGTTCCTCGCGACCGCGTGCTTCGGGTTCGGCACCGCGATGTGGAACGTGCTACTGATGGTGGTCGCGGTGGTCATCGCGCCGCTGCTCGCGCCGTCGTTCGGCAGCGGCCTGATCTCGCTCACGGGCCTGCTCGCGTGCGTGCTGGCCGCGGTCCCGCTGGCGATGTTGTTCGCGGCCGTGGCGCTGTCGCTGGGCATTTTCGCCCGGAGCACGAAGGAGGGCAACTACTATATGGTGCCGCTGTTCTTCGTGGTGCTGCCGCTGGCCTATTGGAGCATGACCCCCGGCATCGAGTTGGACGGGTTCACCCGCTGGGTGCCCATGGCGAACGCGCTGCTGTTCCAGCAGCGGCTGATGTCGGTACGGCCGGACCCGTTCCCGTGGCAGCACGTCCCGGCGGTGTTCGGCTCGCTGGCCCTGTGCGTGGCCGTGGCGCTCGGGGCGGCGGTGCGCCAGTTCCACCGCGAGGGCGTCCTGTTCCGCGACGCGCAGGGCGGGGCGCGCAAGTGGTCGCTGTTCGGCCGGAAGTAGCGGCCCTACTCGTACAGCCACACCTCGACCGGTTCGCCCGGCGCGAGCGCGGCGCGATCGACCGGCACCAGCACGAACCCGTCCGCCACGACCGCGGAGCTGAGGTTCGACGCACCGCCCGTCGCCAGCGGCACCGCCGCGCCGCCTTCGATCTTCACGCGAACGTAATCGACGCGCCCCGCGACCGACTCGACGGCAAATGCCAGCGGCAGCGTCGCGCGCCGGTAGGGCAGTTCCCACGCGCGCCCGCCGAGCTTCCGCACCGCGCGGCCGGCGAACAGGTCGTAGGCGCACAAGCACGCCACCGGGTTGCCGGGGACCAGGAACGCCGGGACCGGTAGGAACGCAACCCCCATCGGCCCGGCCGGGCGCAGCGCGACGCCGTGGACCGCGAGTTCGCCCAGTTCGGCCGCGGCGCGCGGCCCGTGATCCTCTGTACCGACCGACGTGCCGCCGGACACCAGCACAACGTCCGCGACCAGTGCGGCCTCGCGAATCGCGTCGCGCACGGCGGCATAGTCGTCGGGAACGTACCGCACCGGGAGCACGGTCGCTCCGTCGCGCGCGGCGAGCGCGGCGAGCATCGGGGAGTTGCTGTCCACGATCCGAAAGCCGACCGGCGCGCGACCGGGCGGGAGCAGTTCGTTGCCGGTCACCAGGATCGCGACCCGCGGCCGGCGCACCGCGCGCACGGTCGCCGCCCCGACCGACGCGAGCAGGCCCACGTCCTGTGGACGCAGCACCCGCCCTTTGTGCAGCACCTCGCGGCCCTTCGCCACGTCTTCGCCGACGCGAACGACGTGCTTGCGCGGCGCGACCGCGGCGCGGGCCAGAACGCGCGTTTCCGATTCGAGGTGTGCGAACTCGGCCATCAGCACCGCGTCGGCCCCCGCGGGCACCGGC
>SXHE01000739.1 GCA_005773755.1 Planctomycetia bacterium | reverse complement strand
TCGAGACGCGAAAGGAGCAGAACACCCGGCGCGGTTTGCTGGCCTCGGTGCGGGCGATTTACGCACACGGCATCGACGTGTACGCCAGCTTCGTTGTCGGTTTCGACGCGGACGACCCGACGGTGTTCGACCGGCAGTACGAGTTCATCGTCGAGTCGGGCATCATGGTCGCGTCGGTCGCGCTGTTGCTCGCGCTACCGCGAACGCCGCTGCACGAGCGCCTCGAACGCGCCGGTCGGTTGCGGTCGATGGACGGCGAATCGCACCACCTGTGGAACAACCTGATCCAGACGAACATCGTGCCGCAGGGGATGAGCTACGACGAACTGGTCGCCGGGTTCCGTGGCCTGATCCGGGCGCTGACGAGCGACGCGGCGATTGCGGACCGGGTGCGGAACAAGCTGCCGCACTTCGGCCCGATACCGGTGCCGTTCCGCGTGACACCTCGCGCCGCGCTCGGCTACTTCGCGCGGTTCGTGACGCGCGCCCTTCTGCCGGGCGGCCCGCGCCGCTGGTATCACGTCGCGCGGTCACTCCTGCCCGTGCTGCGCCGCCCCCGACTGCTCCCGTTCGCGATCCTGAACTGGGTGTTCGGGGTCGCGATCCAAGAGTTCGTGCGCGACCACTTGAGGCGACTGGAAGTGGAGCCGCGCCAGGCGGTGCAAACCGGCGAGCCGGTCGCCTCGTCGCAAGGGTGGCCGGTTTAACCTCTCGCCCATCAGAGCATGGGGGAGGTGAAGGCCGCGCCCCTCACAAGTTGTGCGCGCCGGGTAGCCGTGCCCAGTACTGTGTACTCACGACACGGCGACCAGCGGTGCGCGGGCGACCGTGTTCCACACGCCGTCGAGCCGCTCGGCCAGCAGGTTCCACGAGTAGCGGGCCAGCACCTGCCGCCGGCCGCTGTCCGCGGTCTCGGCCAGCTCGTGCGGGTGGCGGATCGCGTTCAGCGCCGCACTCACCAGCTCTTCTTGGGTTGAAGTGACGATCAGGTCGCGGTCGGCTTTCAACTCCAATCCCTCGGCCCCGACCTTCGTGCTGACCACGGGCGTTCCGGCCGCCAGCGCTTCCAGAATCTTCAACCGCGAGCCGCCGCCGATGCGCAGCGGCACGACGAGGAACCCGCACCGGGCCAGGAACGGCCGCACGTCGGGCACGTCGGCGTGCAGCTCCGCGCCCGGCGTGGCCGCGACCTTTGCCCGCAGCCAGTCCGGGGGTCGTCGCCCTACCAGCACCGCCGTCGCGCCGACGTTGCGCGCCCGCACGCGCGGCAGCAGGTGCGTCAGCAGGTGGATCGCGGCGTCCTGGTTCGGCCGCCAGTCGAGGCTGCCCAGAAAGAGCATCCGGGCCGGGTCGCGATCGACATCGCGCTGCGGGCGGAAAAACTCGACGTCGACGCCGTTATCGACGACGTGAACGCGGGTCGCGCCGAAGTCGCGACACATCAGCGTGGCGTCCTCGCGGCTCACGGCAATCGCGGCGGTCGCGGCGGTGTACGCCCACCGCTCGAACGTCTCGAACTTGCGCCACTGCTGGCGAATGTACCACCGCTTCATCGGGTTGCCGGCGGCCTCGGTGTACCGCTTCCAGATGAGCGACTCGACGTTGTGGGCCATCACGCTCCACCGCAGGCGGTCGAGCTGCCGGCCCAGGGCGTCGCGCAGCACCTGAGCGTAGGGCGTCCACTCGCAGTGCCACAGATCGACACGGTTGGCCGCGGCGTGCACGCGAACGGCCCCCGCGAGCGCGGGGCTGGCGTGCGTGGTGACGGAGTAGGGTAGGGGGGAGAGGAGATTAGTGGCGAGCCTCGCATAGAACCCGGCCCCGGACTTCGAGGGCACGGCCCGGTCCACGATGACGGTTCGAATGCCGAGTTCGCGGAAGACGTCTTCGGCGGCCCCGGCCTCGTCGCGATCCGGGTTCCGGTGACACAGCACCGTGACGCGGTGTTGGGTCGCGAGCCGGGTCAGCAGGTTGAAGGTGCGAATCCGCTTTCCGGACGTGAGCGGAAACGGCAGTTCCTCATCCAAAACGGCCACGTTGAGCGCGCGCATGGGTTCCTTCCCGGTGTGAGCGGGGATTGTGTCCCAGAGGCGGGCGCGAAACAACCGCAATTCTTCACAACCGACCTGGAGCGGATTTGTACGCGGGTATATTATCCCGTGACCTGGGACCGCGGGTGTCCCACCCCTTTGCCGGTGCTGAGGTGAAGCGGTTCATCCCACAACAACCCGACAAGCACAACAGCGGGCGGGAGGCATGCGTTTCCGGGTGCAAGACCCGACACTCAAACACCGACAACCTTGTGCAACCGTCTTCAAGTCAACTGCTTCGGTCTCGCAGAGAAGTTCGCAAACCTCCCACTTTACCGGGTCGTTGTTGCGGCTAATGTCCAGTGTTGTTTCCCCCCAATCTCCAATTATTCCGAATCTTCCAGTTTTGATGATTAGTGGGTTCCATCTCGTGTCGGATTCGTCTATAAACGGCACTTCCCGCGGCTGGGTTGTCGCGGGGGATCGCCCCAACGTGGTAACACCAGGAGTACGCACAGGATGACCACCACGATTCTGGCCGTGATCGCCCTCGCCGGTTCACTGGCCCCCGCGGCGAAGCCCGAGTTCCAGGCGCAAACCGACTACACCCAAGCGATGAAGCAGGCCCAAGAGCAGAAGAAGCCGATGGCCGTGCTGATCGGGAAGGGTGACACCTTCGCCAAGATGATGGCCGATTCCAAGCTGTCGGCCGACGCGAAGAAGTTGCTGACCGAGAAGTACGTCTGTGTGTCGGTGGACGTGACCACGGACGCGGGCAAGACGCTGGCCGGGCAGTTCGACCTGACCGACGGGCTGGTCATCAGCAGCACCGGCGGCACCCACCAGGCGCTGCGGCAGTCCGGGTCGGTCTCCGCGACCGATCTGGCGAAGCACACCGCGACCTACGCGAACGCCACCGGCACACCGGCGACGACCGTGACCGCGGGCGCGCCGGTGTACGTGTACCCGGCGACGTACAGCTCGTGCCCCGGCGGGAACTGCCCGACGACGATCTACCCGGCGGGCGGGTTCACTACAGGCGGCTACACGCTCCCCAGTAACAATTGCCCGAACGGGCGCTGCCCGACCCCGACCTACATCCGGTAACTGAGCGATTGCGGCTCCGCGCAGCAAAAAACGCGGCCGACAGGTCTCCACCTGCCGGCCGCGCCGTGAGGTCACCCTCCGGGTGACTTCGGTGTGTGTTACTTGCCCTTCACTGGGACGCCGGGCGAAGACGGGTACGGCAAACTCCCCTCACCAGGGGCCGGGAACGGTACCGCGGGCGGGCGGATCATATCCGCCGGGCCGGGCATGTGCAGTTCGTTCGGGCGCGGGTACGCGCCGCCGGGCAGCCCGCTACCGGGAATCGGGTACGGGTTCCCACCGGGAATCACCATCCCCACGCCTTCCGGCGGACAGGGCACCGGCTTCCCTGTTGCCGCGTCGAAGCACTCACCTTTCTGTCCGACCGTCCGGCACGGCGCGTCGGACTTCGTGCGCGAGGTGAACAGCCCGTGCCGCTCGCCGCACCGCGAGGTGCTGCACCCGAGCTGCGCCGCGATGACGGCGACAACAGCGAACGCGGACAGCCGGCGAGACATTGCGGAAACCTTGCTCGTTGGAACCCGGCCGCGTGCCGCGGAGCGCCCTCCGTAACCGAACTTGAGCTATTCTGCCCGCTACGCGGTGTTTCGCAACATTTACAACCGCAACTATTCGGCCACGCGCTAGGGTCGAGACGGGCGCGGCTGGCGCGACGCGCGCGAGTGGAATAACTGGCGCGACTGGTAGGTCGTGGTCGAACGAGCGCAGCGAGTGATACCGGATTGCATTGAACCACTATGTTTCGAGTTTGACAGCCCAGTGGAACCCGACGGCCCCTTTGACAGTCGCTGGATCGCCCGCCAGTCGGGTGCATCGCCGGCGGACCACACG
>SXHE01000738.1 GCA_005773755.1 Planctomycetia bacterium | reverse complement strand
GCCACCGCGGACGACGCCAGCCGCGACCCCGACGTGAAGGCCGTCGTCGATGCCGCAGTCGCCCGCGCCGCGGACCTGAACGATCTCGACCTGTTCCTGTCCGATCTCGCCAGTCCCACGTTCACCGGCAAGGTGAAGGACCGGTACAAGGCGTGGACGACCGAGAAGGTGGCCCGCGACGGCGACGAGAAGGCCGTGTCCGCGTGGTTCCTCAAGCCGCTCGCGGTCACGTCCGCAAACGACGCGACGAAAGAAACAGACGCGGCCGTCGTACTCATCGATCAGTACTCCGGACGCTCCAAGTTCTCGGACAAGGCGAAGGCCGCGACGTGGCGCGTGCGGGCGCGGCTCCGCGTTGCCGACGCGCTGGCGACCATCGCCAACGACCAGTACCGGGCCGCGATCCAGGTGAAGCTGCCGCTCGAACCGGGCACGAACGCCGTCAAGGTGGCGGGCGAGACGCACCGCGCGCTCGCGGCCCAGATCGCCGCCCTCAAGGAGAGCGTGCGCCAGGCCGAGGACGCCAAGCTGGTTCTTGAGGCGAGCGTTCGCGCGTCGGTCGATGCGAAGGGCGCGGTCGCGGACGAGTGTACCGCGCGCGAGGCGCTGCTGAAACTGTTCGCGAAGGACGACCTGTTCACCAACCCCAACGTCGCCGGGCCGTGGCTCAAGGACGTGGCCGCGCACTACGAGCGCACCAAAAACGACGACGTGCGGGCGCTGATCCGCAAGAAGGTGCAGGAGTTCTGCGACGCCTACATCCCGGCCGCGGCGCGCCTCGACGACACCGTGATGCTGAAGGGCACGCCGGTGCCGCGCAAGGACGTGGTCGTCAAGTTCGAGCCGACGGCGGGCGCGAAGGTGAAGCGCGAGCCGCTGTCGGACGACCCGGACGGCGTGACCGAGTTCAACCTGGAGGCCAAGCGCCCCGGCCCCGCGACCTTCGTTCACCACAACGGTTCCGACGAGTACCCCAAAGACCTGAAGCCGACCGACGTGAGCCGGGCGGCGCTGGTGTTCAACGCCGCGCGGAAGAAGCTGGCCGACGGCGCGACCGCGCCCAAGTGGACCGCAAAATCGGTAGAGGACTTGAAAAAGAAGTGCGAAGCCCAAAAGGAACTGGTAGACCAGTTGCAGACTCCGGGGGGCGCGGGCGCGCCGAAAATCTGGACGCGGCTGAGCGGGCTGGCAACGGGCATGGAAGGCAAAGCGGACCTGTTCGAACCGGTGCCGTGATGGGGCGCGCCTTCACCTCTCCCCCATGCTTTGATGGGGGAGAGGTCGGCCCGGCTCTGCGGGCCGGGTGAGGGGGCAAAGAGCGCGCCAAGTGAGATTCGCGGAACCAGATTGAGTTGCGTAGCACCCCCTCACCCGCCGTCCCAAAGCGGCGGCGACCTCTCCCCCATCAAAGCATGGGGGAGAGGTGTTAGACGGCCACACCTCGGAATCGGGCTTTCGTTAAGGGCGGTTATGAACCTGCTCGTGGCGTGGAAGAAAGTGCTGCTGTTCGGCGCGTTCGGGGCGATCGGCTGCCTGGCCGGCTGGCTCGTCGGCGAACTGCATTTGCAGATCGTGAAGGCCGCGATCCCCGAAAGCGCCGGCCAAGCCCCATCGCTCATCTCCAAGCCGGTCGCGCCGACGACGGACGCGCCGCCGCCGCCCAGTGAGTTCCGCGACCGCCTCAACGCGGCCGGGGCGAAGTCCGGCGACGTGCAAATCTCGCTCATCTGGTTCGACGAGAACGACCTCGACCTGCACTGCTTCGACCCGTCCGGCTTCGAGATCTGCTGGAAGCCGAACCAGCGCTATTCCGCGCGCACGAAGGGCGAGTTGGACGTGGACCGCAATGCCGGCTGTCGGGTGCTGTCGCCCGAACCGGTCGAGAACATCTACTGGGCGAAGGGCAACGCCCCGATGGGCCGGTATCGCGTGTACCTCGACTTCTACCAACAGTGCGGGCGCGGACCGGCCGAGAGCACCTACAAGATCAACGTGTTGCACGGGGGCGAGCGTAAAGAGTTCTCCGGCACCATCGCGCGGCGCGACACGCCCGAAGGCGGCCCGATGCGGCTCATCTACGAGTTCCAACTGAACCCGCGGATCGAGCTGCTCGCGCCGGCCGAGTTCGAGGTCGCGCCCGGCGCAACGGCCGCGCTCAAGGTGCCGGTCGCGATCCGCCGCGAGTTCTTTCAAGGCCCGGTCACGGTGAAGGCCGAAGGGCTGCCCACCGGCGTCACGGCCGAGCCACTAACGCTGAACAGCAACCAGAGCGAAGGCGAACTGCTGCTGAAGGCGACCGACGCCGCGGTGGTCGGTAAGACGAAGATCAAGCTGGTCGCGACCGGCGAGGGCGTGAACCACTCCGCCGACCCGCAACTGGCCGTCGTCGCGGCCGGCGGGGTCTCCCTCGGGGTCGTCATCTCCATCGGCATCTGGACGGCGCTGCTGACGGTCGGGCTGGCGGTGGCGCTGGTCGCGGGGCAGAACAAGTACCTGGGCAAGCCGCTGTTCGCGTCCGGGCGCGTGCCGCTGGTGCTGGTGATCCTGGGGGCCGCGGTCGCGGGGTTCGTGTCCGGCACCGTTGGGCAGGCCCTGTTCTTCGTGTTCTTCTCGGTCGGCGTCGCGAAGTTGGGCACGCTCCTCGGCTGGATGCTGCTCGGCGCGCTGGTCGGCGCGGGCGTCAGCTTCTTCGTGCCGAACCTCGACGCGAAGAAGGCCGCGCTCGCGGGGCTGGCCGGCGGGCTGCTGGGCGCGATCGCGTTCCTGATCCTCTCGTATGGCGCGGACCTACTCGGCCGCTTCGGGGGCGCGGCGCTCCTGGGCTTCTGCATCGGGCTGATGGTCGCCATCGTGGAGACCGCGTTCCGGCGGGCGTGGCTCGAAGTGCGGTTCAGCGAGCGCGAGGTGATTACCGTGAACCTCGGCCCGGAGCCGGTAAAAGTCGGCGGCGACGCGCGGCTCTGCACCGTGTGGGCGCGCGGCGCGGCCGATGTCGCGCTCCGCTATTGGGTGCGCGACGGCAAGGTTCACTGCGAAGAGGTGCCGACCAAGCGCGAGGCCACCGTGGGCAACGGCGACAGCCGCGCCGCGGGGAACGTCACGGTCGTGGTGCGCACCGCCAACACGCCAGGAGGTGCGAAGGGTGGCTCGCCGCCACCGCGCCCGGCTCTGCCGGCGCTTCCGGTTCCGTCTGCGAAGCCGACTGCGGCTCCGTTGAGCCTCGATGACGATTTGCCCGTGTTGGCCGCGCCGCCAAAGCCCGCGCCTGTGGCGAAGCCCGCGCCGCCGCCTGTTGCGAAGCCACAAGCGGCCCCTGATTATGACGATGGGTTGCCGATGCCGATGGGACCGCCCCCGCCGGCACGCCCCGTTGCGAGGTCGATACTGGATGATGATGGGTACGCGCCTGCGAAGCCCGCTGCGCCTCCAGTTGCGAAGCCTGCTGCGCCTCCGGTTGCTAAGCCGCAAGCGGTTGCCCCTCCTGCGCCGCCCAAACCAGCTGCGCCTGTGCCGCCCAAGCCTACAGTTGCTGCGCCGCCTGCGCCGAAGCCGCCCGCGCCCGTGAGCGGGCCGAAGGCGGGCGATCCCGATGCGTGCCCGTCGTGCGGGCGCAAGTCGCCGGGCAAGCCCGGCGCGCGCTACTGCATGGTGTGCGATAAAACGTTCTGACCCACTCGACCCTACTTCTCCGAGGTGCCTCCGATGCCCTACGACATGCAGATCGACCGCGCCAACCCCGGCGCGATCGTGTTCCTCGTGGACCTGTCCAACTCCATGTTGGACGGCATCGCGGGCACGCCCCGCGCGAAGATGGACACCGTGTCCACCGCCATCAACCGGTTCTTCCAGGAACTCATCACGAGCTGCGAGAAGGGCGAAGAGAAGCCGCGCAACTACTTCGACATCGGCCTGATCGGGTACACCACCGACTCCAACGGCGTCGCCATCGTGCGCCCACTGTTCCAGGGCGGGCTGACCGGCCGCGACCTCGTCAGCATCAGCGAGCTGTACGACAACCCGTTGGAGATCGAGCGGCGGCGCAAGAAGGAGTTCGTGGACGACGGCGCGGGCGGCCTCACCGAAGTGGAAAAGGAGATCGCGTTCCCGGTGTGGTTCCGGTCGCCGCAACCGACGGAGATGTTCGGCACGCCGATGTGTACCGCGCTGGGCTACTGCGCGCAGGTGCTCCGCGCGTGGATCGAGGCGCACGGCAACTGCTTCCCGCCGATGGTCATCAACCTGACCGACGGCGAATCGACCGACGGGATGCCGGTGCCGTTCGCCGAAGACCTGAAGTCGCTCGCCACGGCCGACGGCAACGTGCTGCTGTTCAATTGCCACCTGTCCGGGCGCGACGCGCAGCCGGTGTTCCTGCCGGCCACCGACGGCCTGCTGCCCGACGAGTACGCCCGCGACCTGTTCGGCATGTCCAGCAACCTGCCCGACAAGCTGCGGCACATGGCCGAGGTGAAGGGCATCAGCGCGCCTCTGGGGTGCAAGGCGATGGCCTTCAACGCGGACGCGGTCAGCCTGCTCAAACTGCTGAACGTCGGCACGCAGGTCGTCGCCGCTGCCACGCTGCCCCCGCACCTGCGGTAACGAACAGCAACCTACCCCCCCCAACCCCCCTCCCTTCAGGGAGGGGGGAGTACGCGCGAGAAGCCTCCACCGACGTTCAAGACGCAACGGAACTCCGAGTGTCTTTCTCCCCCTTCCCTTCAGGGAGGGGGGTTGGGGGGGTAGGTTTCTTCGCGACGGACGACGAGGACCGAATGGACCCCACCGCCGAACCGCCCCCCGGCTGCCTCGTGCTGTTGCTGCGCCTGTCGGCCGGGATGACCGCGGAGGTCGTCACCGGGCGCGGCGAGTCCGTCGCGTTCGCGGCGGCGCGGCAGCTTTCCGACGAGTTGCTCGAAGGGCTGGTGAACACGGTCGCCGCCGGGTACGCGGTCGGCGCGCTCGATGTCGCCGTGCTGGGCTATCGCACCGCCGAGGACGGTTCGCCCCAACTTCTTTCCCTCCTGCCTGACGGTAACCCGACGCCGCGGTTCGTGCCGCTGGCGCAGATCGCCGCGCTGCCGGCCGAGGCGCGCACCGGCGAAGGCCTGCCGCGCAAGTGGACGATTCTGCCGAAGTGTGAAGGCGACCCGTGCGCGGCCGACGCGCTCGCCCGCGTTTACCAGATGGTCGCAGTGTGGCTGACCGGGCGCTACAGCGGTCGCCCGCCGGTCGTGATCCACTGCACCGGCCCCGACGGACTCGACGACGCCTACCAGCGCGTCGCGCGCTCGCTAACCCTGCTGGCAACGGGGTACGGCGGCGTAAGGTTGTTGGAGTATGTGTTCGGGGGGGTAGGTTCTTTCCACCTCAACAACTGGGACATTACCGAGCAGTGGGAGGCCATCTTCACCTACGTCTGGCACGAAGAGGCCGTGGCGTGGGCGAGCGCCGGGGCCGGGTTCGGCCGCGCGCACGCGATGTGGGCCCAGAAGATGGGCAACTCGCCGGAGCAGTGGGAAGACGCCTATGCCACCGACGAGGCCAACGGCGCGGCGGTCGTGGCCGACGGCGCGAGCAGCGGCATCTACTGCAACATCTGGGCGCAGCAGCTCAGCCAGCGGTTCCTGTCCGACCGGCCCGATACGCGCGACCCGGTTTCACTGAATAAATGGGTAAACGGGCTGCGAACGGAGTGGCGCACCGCCATCAATTACAGTAGCCTGAACTGGTCGAAGCAGGCGAAGGTCGATCAAACGGGCGCGGCGGCCACGCTGCTGGGCCTCGAACTCGGCCCGGTTAACGCGGCCGGTGCTCGCCCGTGGCGGGCCTGTGCGGTCGGCGACGCCAGCTTGTTCTGGATTCGCGCCGGGAAGCTGTTGGCAACGTTCCCGGTTGTGGCGGATAATCAGTTCGGCTCAGCGCCGCTCTTGATCCGGTCGAACCCCGGCTTCAAGACGCTGGCGCTCGCGGCCGAGGGGACGTGCGAACCCGGCGACCGGTTCCTGCTCGCGACCGACGCGGTGGCGGCCCGGCTGTTCAAGAGCACGGCGACCGGCCCCGGCCCGGAGTGGCCCCGGTTCGAGACGATCACCGAAGACGCCTGGCGCGCGGAACTCGATGTACTCCGCCGCGCCAACGACATGGTGAACGACGACTGCACGCTGGTCGTGCTCCGCGTGCGCGGTGCAGACGAAGAGGCGGCGGAAGACGTGCCGGCGGCGCTCGCGGTGGATGCGAGCGAAGGGCCAGCGGAGGACGTTAGCCCCTCGGTCGAGGAAAGCGTCCCGATTGCGCAAGCGGCGGTTGCTTTCGCACCACAGCAGGAACAACAAGAACAGGGGGCGGACGCCACCCGCTCGCCAGAAGACCAAGCAATCGCGGCCGACGCGGGCGATCTGATGATCGATCTGCCCCGCGAGACGGAAGACGATCAGGGGGCCGACGCCCCATCGCCCGAACAAGGAGCCAGGGACGGTTTCCCGGAAACGACGGACCCAGCAGTCTGACCTCCGCGAGGAACTCATGTCCCGGTTCAGCCTCCCCGCGCTCGCCGCTCTCGTGCTGGCGCTCGCGCCGCTTTCCGCCCGCGCCCAAGACGCGAAGAAGGCCGCGGCCGACCTGCAAAACCAGTACGGCGACATCCAGAAGCAACTCGCCTCCGGCACCGACCACCAGAAGCACCTGCGGCTCGACAAGTTCGAGGCCGCCGGCGACACGGTCAAAGTGACCGGCGTGTTCCTCGACACGCCGCCGGCGAAGGGCGACGACCCGGTTCCCTTCGAACAGGTCACCGACGAGCTGTTCAAGGCGCTGCGCGAGCGCCTGAAAATGGCCGAACTCAAGTTCGACAACTCCGGGATCAAGCGGCTGCCACCGGACCAACACCCGCACGTCCTTCTCCAGATTGCGGCGAACAAGAAGGCCGCGAAGGGCGAGCCGCTCGCCGATCAGGTCGTGTTCACCAACAGCGTATTCGGTTCAGCGGGTGGGTTGTCGATCTTGGGGGCGCGTCCGAAAGGTGACGAGTCCTTCAAATGGCTGAACGCGGCGGGGTTCACGGCCGCGCTCAAGGGAAATCCGGCTGCGACATACGCGAACGGAACCACCGCGGTCGCGTTCAACCTCGACCCGGTCGATTGGGGGGCGTCGGCCGCGGCGCTTCAGAAACTGTTCGCGGCCAGCGGCAAGGCCGACGGCACGCCGGAAGAGAAGAACAAGTTCGCGCTGCGCCGGCTGTACGTCGAGCGGGCGTACTTCGTCTACCAGATCACCAAGCCGGGCGAGAAAGACGTGAGCGTCGGCCTGCGGTTCCGCGTCGAGGGGCTGCGCGTCGGCGAGGACGAGGTGAAGGTCGAGTGGGCACAGGACGCGGCCAACCCGCTGGTCGCGGGGCTGATCGGCCGCCCGGTGCCGGCCGACTACGCGGCGCTCGTGAGCGGCGCGCTCGAAGAACCGATCAAGCCGCTGCGGGCCGCGGTCGCGGCCAAGCCCGCGCTCGACGGTGTCCGCATCGATCCCGGCTTCACCTTCGGGAGCACGGGCGAACTGCAACTCGCCGGCCTGCAACCGGGGCTGCCGGAAGCCGCGCAGCTCGAACTGGCCGCGATCATTCGGAGTGGGTTCACCGCCTTCGGCAAGGGCAAGCCACTGGCCGCCAAGTTCGACAAGCTCGCGGCGCGGCCCATCTCGTACAAGG
This sequence comes from Planctomycetia bacterium, assembly GCA_005773755.1. GTDB lineage: Bacteria > Planctomycetota > Planctomycetia > Gemmatales > Gemmataceae > Gemmata. The sequence continues at coordinate 7,437 of SXHE01000738.1, read as the reverse complement.
CGATGACCGTTGTTCCCACCGCGAAGCTGATGGCCGACATGCGGGCCTGGACCGTCGCCACGAAGGACGACCTCAAGCTACAGCGCTTGTATTTCCCCGACGACCTGACCGCAGTGCAGAAGCGGTACTTCGTCGAATCCGGCGGGTTGGTGCTGCTGTATCGGCCTTCGAACGCCGCCGACGCGAAGGACGTGGAGGCCGAGTTCAAGCGCGTTCTGAAAACGCACCTCGAAGCGGGCGTGCCGCAACCCGGTGGCGCGGCCGCGCCGCCCGCCGCGCCGCCCGCCACCGATAAAGAAGCGCCACTGCCGAGCCTGACGGCGCACCTGCGGAAGGAGATGAGCGTCGACCAGAAGAAGTGGAACGGCGTGCTGATCGAGCGCGGGTACTTCGACGAGCAGAACCGCTACACCGTGCGCGGCGTGGTGGACGTGGCCGCGCAAAACGAAGAGCTGGCGACGCTGCTGGACGGGCTGAAGGCCGATCCCAAGTGGGCCGACTACTTCGACCCGTCGCCGGTGAAGCCGGCCCTCGACGTGATCCCGATGAGCGAACTGCTCGACCGCGTCAAGCGTGTGACCCCGGCCTACGGCACGTTCGACGGCGTCCGCATCGAGTCGGCCCGGTACGACGCCAACGTGAACCTGATCCTCGACGCCCACATCGTCGGCCAACTCGACCGCGACGCGGCCCCGCTGTTGGCGAAACTGCTGCGCGACAACCCCAAGTTCAAGCGCCGCGCCCCGGCCGACAAACAGGTGCGGATCGTCCGCGCCGCGGGGCCGGGCTACTCGGACGATCAGGTGGCCGACTTCAGCATGGCACTGGGGGCGAAGCTGCTGTCGAAGGCCGGCGCGAGCAAGGCGGACACCGAGAAGGCGAAGACGTGGCTCGACGTGGCCGTGATGCACTACCCGAACGAGGCCGGGGTCTGGTTCCTGAGCGCGTACTACAACTTCGCCATCGCGAAGGACGAGGAGCTGGCCCGGCGCGACCTGTACCGGATGATCGCACTCGAAGGCCCGCTCGCGTTCAACGGCCCGGCCCAGCGCAAGCGCCGCTACGAGACCGCGCGCGACTTGCAGGGCACGGTTCGCACCGACCTGGAAGCACTCTGGCTGGAGTGCTTCCGCGAGGTGAAGGACGGCGGCAGGCCCATTACAATGACGCCGAAAAAGTGAGACGCTGGCCCGTATCGTAGCCCGTAGGACGGGCGCTGGGCCGGTCCAACTGTCGCTGGGACGGGCCGGACGCCCGTCCCACAAAGCCGTTCCCATGCTCGCACTTCCCCGTCCCCTGCTGTTCGCGCTGTGCGGCGGTGCCGCGGCGCTCGTCGTCGCGCTCACCTTCGGTGAACTGGTGTGGTGGGCCGCACGCCCGGCGGAACCGCCGCCGGTCGAACCGCACACCGCGCCGCCAGTGCCCGTGCCGCCCGACGTGCGGCTCGCGCTCACCGCGTCGCCGAAGGTGGCGCTCTACCCCGGCACGGCAAACGCGATCCGCCTGCGCGTCGCGCGCGACCGGCTCGACGGTCCCGTCGCGGTGCGGTTCACTTCGTCCGTCGCCGAACTGAGCGCGGCCGAAGTGACCGTGCCCGCGGAGGAGGACGGCTCGACCGCGCAAGTCGTCGTCGCGGCCGGCACGAAACCGGGTACGCATCAGCTCATGGCGACCGCGACCGCCACCGCCGACGGCAAGGAGTTCATCGCGACTGCGACCGTCGAGGTCGTGGTGCTCGCGCCTCCTCCGCCGGGGCCGCGGCTCGCGGTCGCGGTGTCCCCGCGCGTTCGGGCGTACCAGCGCGGGACGAACACGTTCGCGGTGCGCGTCGCGCGCGGCGAGTTCGACGGCCCGGTCACGGTCACGTTCGGCAACCCGCCCGAAGGCGTGACAATCGCCCCGGTCACGATCCCTACGGGCGCGACCGAGGCGACCGCGACTGTAACCGTCGAGGGCGGGGCCGCGCCCGGCTTCCATAAGGTCGCCGTGACCGCGAGCGCGACCCCCAACGGCGGTGCCCTCTCCGCGCAGACCGACGTGCCCGTTGAGGTGTTGCTGACGACCCGCGCCCCGGTCGATGTGGTGTTCGCCTACGACTGTACCGGGAGCATGGCGCGGCACACGCGGCAACTGAGTGACGCGTTGCCCGCGCTCGCGACCGAGTTGGGCAAGAAGACCGACGCCCGGTACGGGCTGGTCGGGTTTCAGGACACCACGCTCGCGCAGCCGCTCAAGCTGCCGCAACTGCACGGCGAGGGTTTCGCGACGAGCGCGCGGCTGGTGGGCACCACGCTCCGCGACATCCGGCTCGGCGGCGGTGGGGGTGAGGGCGACAGTTGTATGGACGGCATCGCCACCGCCGCAGAGCTGCCGTTTCGCCCGGCCGCGCTGCGCGTCGTCGTGCTGGTGACGGACGGCACGCCCAAGAAGGTGGACGGCCGCATCAAGAACGCCGGTGATCTCGCGAAGCACCTGAAGGCGAAGAAGATCGACCAGCTTCACATCGTCGCGCTGCCCGACGAGCGGAAGGCGTTCGAGCCGCTGTGGGAGGGGGCGAAGGGTTCGTTCTTCGAACTGAAAGCTGCGGGCGGCACCTTCGACGCGCTCGTGACCGAACTGGGCAAGACGATTGCCGCGGGTTCGCCGGAGCCGGTGGTCGGGAAGGTCGAAGCCGGGGGCGCGGCCCGCGCACCGGTGCTGCCGCAACCCGGCGCGGTGACGCTGCCCGCGGTGCCTGTGGGTGCGGAACCGGACGAGCCGAAGGTGGAGCAATCCGCGCCGATACCGCCGGAAAAGAAAGTCGAGGAGCCGACCCCGGAGGAACCGCCGAGCAAAGCGGGCGCGTTGACCGCGTGGGCCGGTGTGGTCGTCCTGTTCGGGTGTGCGGCACTGGCGCTGGGGCAGTTCTTCGTACTGCCCGGCCCGCGGCCGGCGGTCGCGCCCGCGGCGACCGGCTACGGCGGCGGGCTGCTGGTGGGTCTGGTCGCGGGCGCGCTGGGCTACGTCGCGTTCGACGCGACCGGCGTTCCACTCCTGGCGCGGCTCGCGGGAGCGGTGGCGTTCGGTGCGGTCCTCGGTGTGGCGGTGCCTTTGGCGGAGCGCGCGTTCGCGGAGAAGGACGAGGAGGAAGACGAGCCGAAAGATCGATCTCGCGCGAGGGCAAAAGAACCGGCGCAAGAGGTGCTGGAGTTGGACGAGGCGGAACCGGTGGCGAAGCCCAACATCGCCCCGCCGAAGCCGCGCGACGGTTGCCCCGGCTGCGGGCGCACGATTCCCGGCACGACCGGCGAGCGGTACTGTATGCTGTGCGACAAGACGTTTTGACCTGTCAGCGCCCGCGGAGTCCGTTCGATGCCCGCACCGAAGATGCTCGCCGGGTTGCCCAAACCGGTGTTGTTCGGCCTGTACGGTGCCGTGGGCGGGCTGCTCGGCGCGCTGGTGTTCGGCGAACTCGTCTGGTGGGCGCTCGCACCGGCAAAGGCCGTCGAGAAGACCGCGCCCGAACCGCGACTCGCCGTCAGTGCCACCAAAGACCTTCAGGTCTATCAGGGCGGCACCAACAAGCTATTCGTCAAGATCGCGCGCGAGGGCTTCGACGGCGAGGTGGCGCTGCGCGTCGAGGGGCTGCCCGCGAATGTGACCGCGCCAGAAGCCAGGATACCCGCGGGCAAGACCGAAGGAGAAATCGAAGTGCGCGCCGCGCCCGGAGTCGACCCCGGATCGAAGGACGTGAATGTGGTGGCGAGCGGGCCGAGCGGGAAGCCCGTGAGCGACGCGGCCCCGGTGAAGCTCGCCACGCTCGTTTCGGCGATGCCGCAAGCGGACATCGTGTTCGTTCTCGACGTGACCGGGAGCATGGGCGAGCAGATCCGAGGTTTGCAGACGGGGATCGGCACGTTCGCGGGCGAGCTTGCGCGCGCAAAGATCGACGCCCGATTTGGCTGCGTTTCGTTTCGCGATTTGGAGGAAGGCGAGCCAAGTGTCGCCCTGAGTTTCGACGCCAAACCGTTCACCGCGGACCCGGATGTGTTCAGCCGCGAGGTGTCGCGCCTGAGGGCCGACGGCGGCGGAATCAGTCTGCCCGAGAGCAGCTTCGAGGCGATCAGCGACGCGGCCGGCTACGAGTTTCGCAAAGGCGCGACGAAGACGCTCATTCTGATTACCGACGCCGCGCCAAAGCTCGCGGACGGCAAGGGTCAGTCCGTGAAGGCCACCGTCGACTCGTTGGCGAAGATCGACCTGCTTCACCTCGTCATCAACCAGCCGGGCCGGGCGCAGTATCTGGAGGTGCAAAAGGGCACGGTTGGCGTCACCAACGACAAGGGCGTAACCGACCACGGCAAGGAGTTCTCGCTCGCGCGGGTCGCGAACAGTTCGCGCGAGATGACGACCAAGTTGCTGCCGGAGATGACGCGCGCCATCGTGACGGCGGCCGAAGCCAAGCGGCCGGAGGCGAATCCCGAACTGGCGAAGAAACCCGAAGCGCCCGCGGGTGTGAAAGGCGTGCAGTCCGACGCGACCTACGACAAGAGCGCCGCCGGGCAACTCGTGCTGGCGGTCGGCGTGTGGACCGGGGCGATTGCCGCGCTCGTGTGCCTGTTCCTGCTCGGCGGGCAGCACCACTACCTACGCGGCACCCTGCCGGCCGCGGGCGGCGTGCTGGCCGGGTTGGGGGGCGGCCTTGTGGTCGGCATTGTTGGCGGTGCGGCCGGTCAAGGGCTGTTTCTCCTGGCCGACACGGACAGCAAGATTCTGGACGCGCTGTTCCGCGTTCTGGGCTGGATGTTGCTCGGCTCGCTCGCGGGGTTGGGGCTGTCGCTGTTCGTGCCGAACTTGAAGCTCGCATACGGGCTGGCCGGCGGCGCGGCGGGCGGCGCGGCGGGCGCGATCGGCTACCTCGTGGTCGCGTCGGTCGCGGGGGTGCTGCTGGGCCGGCTCGCGGGCGGGCTGGTGCTGGGGCTGTTCATCGGGCTGATGGTCGCGGTGGTGGAAGCGGCGTTCCGCCGCGCGTGGCTGGAAGTGCGGTACGGCCCGCGCGAGGTCGTGACCGTGAACCTCGGCGCGGAACCGGTGAAGGTGGGCGGCGACGCCCGCGCGTGTACCGTGTGGGCGCGCGGCGCGCCGGACGTCGCCCTGCGCTACTTCTTGCGCGACGGGCAGGTGATCTGCACCGACGTGCCCACGCGCACCGAAGCGCCCGTGCGCGACGGCGACACTCGCGAAGCCGGGAACGTGACCGTTGTTGTGCGCACGGGTACGAGCAGCGCTCCTGCCGCGCCCGCGCCTCGCCCCGCCCCGCCGCCGTTGCCGAAAGCGAAGCCCGCGCCGGCTCCCGCGACGAAGCCGATGAGCCTGGACGACGACTTGCCCGCGTTCGATGCGGTCCCCGCGCCGGTGACGAAGCCGGCCGCGCCTGTTGCGAAGCCGCCAGCGGCTGCGCCGAAGCCGGCCGCGCCATCGGCGGCGCGCGACCCCGATGCGTGCCCCGGCTGCGGGCGCAAGAACCCCGGCCGCCCCGGTTCGCGCTACTGTATGGTGTGCGACCAGACGTATTAGGGGCGGCACAACTCCACGAGCCGTCGGTTCAACTCCTCGTCGGTGAAGAGGAACGGGTACAGTCCCTTGATGAGGACGTACAACGCGAGGAAGAATGCGAACACCGGGCCTCGGAAGATGTCGATTCTGGGCATCTCGATTTGGGAAGGGGGCGATGCGGGCGGATGCGCGCACTGGAAGTAGCCCGCGCCCAACGCGATGATCGCGGCGAGTGTCAGAAAGCCCCAGACGTTGACCGCGCCAATCAAGAGACGGGTTCTGTTCACGACGCGCTCCGTGAGTGCGAGTGCTTTCACGATCCCCGCCCCTGCGTGGTATTCCCGCCCCCCGAATGTTGCCGAACCGCGTCGCGGGGCACGCTGTCTGGGTGTAGGACGGGCTTTCAGGCGTCCGAAAAGGAGCCGCGCGTGTCGCACTCACCACCTTCGAGTAACGGGCTGTCGCGGGCGACGTGGTCGCGCCTGAGCGAACCGCAGTTGCTCGCGCAGTGCGACGTGGACACCTACCGCGCCAGCGGCCCCGGCGGGCAGAAGCGCAACAAGACCAGCTCCGCGGTTCGCTTGCGGCACGCGCCGACCGGCCTCATCGTGATCGCGGAGGAAAGCCGCTCGCAGCACGAGAACAAGGCCAAGGCGCTCAAACGGCTTTGGCACGCGCTCTTTCTGGAACTTCGCGACCCGGTGCCGGCGGGCTCAACGCCGGAAGAGGTCGCGGCGCTGCCGGACTACGCCACTGCCCGCGACGCCGACGGCCGGCTCCACATGAGCGCGCGCGACCCGCGGTTCTGGCCCACGGTCGGCGTCGTGCTGGATGTGCTGGTCGCGGTGGAGGCCCGCGTCGCGGACGCCGCTGCGCTACTCGGCGTGTCCACCGGCAACCTGATCGACTTCCTGCAAACCGACCCAAAGGTGTGGCAGGAGAGCAACCGCCTCCGCACCACATTCGGGCACAAGGCGCTGCGCTGATCTCAACCCAACTCGGAGGCTTCCCCATGCGGCTCGTGTTTGCCCTGTTCCTCGCGCTGGCGCTGACCGGTTGCACGTCGGAATCGTTCACCGAGACCAGCGTGACGAACGCCGACGGCTCGAAGACCACCACGCGCACCGAGAAGAAGACCCGCAACGGCACGACCACGGAACGCAAGATCGAGACGACGGTTCGCGGCGGCGTGACCACGAAGACCGTGTACGAGAAGAAGGGCGACGAGTGGGTGAAGGTCGAGTAACCCGGCGTGTCGGTTGTGCCGGTCGGGAAGGCGAGGGAAAATGAGAAAAATCTGTTGACCCGGCGGGGGCGAGTCGGGAGAGTATCGCACATCACTCGTGCGGACATTCTCCGGTCCGCGACTCGCGCCCGATCCAATCAACAGGGGTTTCCCATGCTGCCCAACTGGTGGCGTCGGCTCCGGTCCGTTCGTTCCAAGCCCCAAACCACACGCCCCGGCACGCGCCCGGTGCTCGCGCTCGAAACGCTGGAAGCTCGCGAGGTGCCCGCGGCGTCGCTCGTCTCGACGGCGCACCCCTCGTTCATGAGTTCCAGCGCCAGCGCCAACGGCCAGAGCGAAATCACCCCGCGGAACTCGATCAGCGACGACGGCCGCTACCTCGTGTTCAGCAGTACCGCGTACAACCTGGTCGAGAGCCAGACGCGGTTCAACAGCACGACCACGACCCAGAACGTCTACCTGTACGACACCACCACGGCCGCGGTCACGCTCGTCAGTCACAACGCGACCACCGCGACGCAGAACGGGAACGCGGCCTCGTTCAACCCGGTCATCAGCGCGGACGGTTCGACGATCGCGTTCTTCAGCTTCTCCACCGACCTGAGCAACTCGTACTCGGTCACCGGCGGCACGGCGCAACTGTACCTGTACAACCG
>SXHE01000737.1 GCA_005773755.1 Planctomycetia bacterium | reverse complement strand
GCCGGCGCGACCGCGCGCGGCAGGAACGGGAGCAGCGCGCGCATCACCGCGTCCGCGGACGGGTACCGCTGCGCCGGGTCCGCGGCCAGCATCCGGCTGAGGACCGCGTCCAGGCCCGGCGGCACTTGCGGGCGCAGCGCGCGGGCCGACGGCGGCGGGCCGAACGCGCCCAGGATGTCGGTGAACGGGGCCTGACCGGTGAGCGCGTAGAACAGCGCCGCGCCCAGCCCGAAGATGTCCGCGCGGGCGTCGACCGTGTGGGCGTTGCGCGACTGTTCGGGGGCCATGTAACCGATCGTTCCGAGCTGCGCGCCGGTGCGCGTCAGCCGCTCTTCGCCGGGCAACCGCGCCAGGCCGAAGTCGAGCAACTTCGCCTGACCGTCGGGCGTGACCAGCACGTTGCTCGGCTTCAGGTCGCGGTGGATCAGGTCGAGCCGGTGGGCCTCGATGAGCGCGTCGGCGACCTGGTGCGCGACGTGGCACGCGAACCCGATCGGGAGCGGGGCCACCGCCGCGGCGCGCTCCAGGTCCGTGCCCGGAACGAGTTCCATCACGAAGTACGGGACCGCCGGTTGGTCGGGGCCGCGGGCCGGTTCTTCGCCCGCGTCGATCGCGGCCACGATGTTCGGGTGCTTCAACCGCCCCACCGCGCGCGCTTCGAGGAAGAACCGCGCGAGCGTGCGCGGGTTGATGTCCGGCGACGGCTGGAGCGCCTTCACCGCGACGGGGGTGCGCAGTTGCCGGTGCTCGGCCCGGTACACGACGCCCATGCCGCCGGCCCCGATCCGGTCCAGCAACCGGTAGTTGCCCAGCACCAGCCCGTGGATGCGCCCGGCGCGCACGCGCTCGGCCTGAAACTCCGTGAGCAACTCGGCCGCGATCAGCGCGTCGAGGACCGTATCATCGGCCGCGCGCTCGAGCGCGCGGCGGGCGTCGATTTCGAGCGCGTCGAACTCGTCGATCGCGACGACACCGACCGCGAGCAACCGGCGCAGCAACAACGGGAGCGCGGGTTCGGACAAAGGTGTGGAACTGCCGGTATGAAGATGTCGGAGGGCGGAGATACCCACGGCTCACCTGTTCCGTGTTGGCCGGAAGGCGATCCATCGCGGGGACAGTATTGCGGTCGCTTCTGCGACCGCCCCACGGGTCCACGGCTCATGGGAAACCGGCACGATGGGCGTTCACGTCTAGGCTGATTGTAAACTAGAATTGACGGCACAACAGGTGTTCTCGGCAGAATGCGGTCAATCCGACCCAATACAACCAGCATAATTTTGCCATCCAGCGCAGAATTCGCGCCTCACCAGAGAGCCGATTCATCCCGTTTAGGCGATTGAAACCAGGGGATCGCATCGGCGGCACCCTTCAGACCGCTCTTGCTCCCTTCCAGTCGCGTCGCTATTCCGCCGCCGAACCTCGCTCTCTCTTCGTGTGGTGGGTCATGGTCGTTACGGCCGTGGTCCTGGTCGGCCTCGTCCCGGCGACGGTGGCGGGCCTGGGCTATCTCGTTCCCACGCTCGCCGGCCTCCTGCGCCGGCGCGCCGCGCCGCGCGCCCCGACGCACACGTTCGCGGTCCTCGTTCCCGCGCACAACGAAGAACACACACTGCCCGCGGCGCTGCGGAGCCTCGCGGTTCTGGACTACCCGCCGGAACTGGTGCGCGTCTGGGTGGTCGCGGACAACTGCACCGACGGCACCGCGGCGCTGGCCCGCGAAGCCGGGGCGGAGTGCGTCGAGCGGCACGACCCCACAAAGCGGGGCAAGGGCTACGCCCTCGCCTTCGCGCTCGACCGCATCCTGAAGACCGCGCCAGACGCGGTGCTGATTCTCGACGCCGATTGCGAGCTGAATCCGGGCGCGCTCCGCGTGTTCGATGAGGTGCTCGCGACCGGTACGGACGCGGCACAAGCCGCGGTCGTGTCGCGCAACGCGGACGACGGCCCGGCCGGGCTGGTGGCCGCGGTGGGCGCGGCGTTCGACGATGCCACCGCCGCCGGCCACGACCGGCTCGGCGGCTCGGTCCCGCTGCGCGGCACCGGCATGGCCTTCCGCCGCGCGGTGCTGGAGCGCGTCCCGGGGGACGCCTTCGGGCGGGTGGAAGACGCGGAATACGGCACGCGATTGGAGGCGGCCGGGGTGCGCGTGCGGTACTGTGCCGGTGCGGTGGTGGTGAACGACGCCCCGCCGTCGGTCGCGGACCTGTGCCAGCAGCGCCGCCGCTGGCGCGGGGCCGGGCTGCTGGCGAGCAAACCGCTGGTACTCGCGCACCTCGCGCTCACGCTGGTCGCGAGCATCGCGTGCGGCTTCGCGCTGTGGCCCATTGCGCTGGCGACGGTGTTCGCGGGGCTGTACTTGCGGGCGCTGTTCGCGGTCGGCCTGACGCGCACGCGCCTCGGCCTGCTGGCGCGCTCGCCGCTGGTGGTGCTTCGGTTGGGGTGGGTGACGCTCGCGGGCGTGGTGCGCAGGCCGGGCGCGTGGGAGCGCACGACGCGCGCCGCGGAGCGAAAGGCCGCTTGACTACGACAACCTCAACACCAGATCGACGACCCAACAGCCGCGAACGTGAACCTGCTTCGGGTCGCGGCAGTGGCTGAGGATGTCGTCGTTATCGCAGCCGGCGTCTTGCAGCGCGTCCGCCAGAATCGGCATCGCACTGAACTCACGCGCCTCGTACATGGTGCGCGCGAGGGCGAGAGCTGTGTCTGTGCGCCAGTCGGAAGAGAATGCAACCGGGCGGAACGGGTTCCCGAAGATGTCGAGCAGTAGTGCTGCCTGTTCAATCCATTCGGCTGCTTCGTCGGGCATCGAAGTGATGAGATGCGTTACCGCCCACCGCGCGGAACCGTAGGCATCTTCCGTAACCACTCCTTCAACATCGAAGCCCGCCGGTCGATACCCTGCGAACGTTTCTGCGCTCATTATCGCGTCCGCGAACAGTTCAGCGGCTTCGACCGTCTTTCGATGTGGGTTGTTCGGATACTGCGCCCACTGATCCACTTCTTCCCACACTCGTCGGGTCGCTGCGCACGCGAACAGTCGTAGTTTGCGCTGGCTCGCGCCGAGACCAATTCGGTCTACCATGCGGATCGGTAATAGGGCGGTCAGCCACTCCTCTTCCGTCATAGGTCGCCCTCACCGGCCGGCTTACGCCGGCCGTTCGCCTTCGGGTGGCTTCTGCTTCCTCTTCCGCAGTTCCTCAAGCCGCGTCTTGATCTTGGCCTCGTGGCCGCGGTCGGTGGGCTGATAGTACTCCACGTCGGCCGGGATGTACTCCTGATCCACCCAGCCGCCGGCGAAGTCGTGGGCGTACTTGTACCCGACGCTGTTCCCCAGCACCTCTTTCGCGCCCTTGTACTTCCCGTCGCGCAGGTGCAGCGGCACCGGCAGCGTGCGGCCCTCCTTCACATCCTTCGCCGCCGCTTCACCCGCGGCGTAGCTGGCGTTCGACTTGAGCGCCGTCGCGAGGTACGTCACCGCGTGCGCGAGGTTGATGCGGCACTCCGGCAGCCCGACCTTTTCCACCGCGTCCCACGCGGCGTTCGCCAGCACCAGGCCGAACGGGTCGGCGTTGCCCACGTCTTCGGACGCGAAGATGACCAGCCGCCGGGCGACGAACCGCGGGTCTTCGCCGCCTTCGAGCATCCGCGACATCCAGTACAGCGCTGCGTCCGGGTCGCTCCCGCGCAGCGATTTGATGAACGCACTCGCGGTGTCGTAGTGCGAATCGCCGGTCGGGTCGAACTCGATCACCTTCTGCTGGATCGAGTCTTGGGCGAGGGTGAGGTCGAAGAGGATCGCCCCTGAGCGGGGGGCGTCAGCCCCCTGTGTGCTGGGTGCGCCAAGTGCGCTGGGTGCGCCAAGTGCGCTGGAAGACACAGGGGGC
>SXHE01000736.1 GCA_005773755.1 Planctomycetia bacterium | reverse complement strand
GTCGCCAGCGTCATGCTCGGCTACGCGGCGTTCGGCTACAAGGGCATGATCTTCCCGCTGCTGGTGCAGGCCGTCGGCGTGGTCGCCAGCGTCATCAGCACGTCGCTGGTCGGCCGCGGCATCACCACCGGTAACAGCGCGATCGCGATGAACTCGATCAACCGCGGGTTCTGGCGCAGCGCCCTCATCAGCACCATTGGGTTCATGCTGCTGGGCGCGATCTACCTGCGGTTCGACGACTCGTACATCGTCGAGCGCGGTATCGACCGCGGCCTGTATCAGGAGCTGTACGACGAACCGGTTCTCCGCGTCGCCGTCGGGCTGCAGGAGCCGCCGCCGGGGGTCAAGGTGGCCGAGAAGGTGCGGAAACTGCGCGAGCTGCGCCGCGGGTCCGAACGGAATTCGGCAGAAGCGAAGACACTTGAAGAACAGATCGACAAGTACCGCGCCGACGCCCTCGCCGCGTGGCGTCAGCTCCCGGACGACAAGCGCAAGATCGTTCTGGGCACCCGCGTCACCGTGATCGACCTGTCGCGCGAGGAGCTCGCGCGGCTGAACAAGTATCGCGGGTCCGAGCCGGCCGGGATCAGGGTGACGAAGGAGGATCGTAAAGAGGAGGTGAGGTACGACCTCGTCCCGCTCGAACTCGCCCAGGCCCGCTACCACGTCCCGCTGAAGTCGGGCATGAACCTGTCCATTGCGTGGTGCTGCCTCATCGGGATCCTGCTCGCGGTCGCGCTCAACAAGTGCACCGAGTACTGGACGAGCACCGAGTACAGCCCGGTGAAGGAGGTCGTCCGGTCCAGCAGCACCGGCCACGCGACTAACATCATCTCCGGCCTCGCGCTGGGGTTGGAAAGCTCCGTCTGGGCCGTGCTCATCATTTCGGGCGCGATCCTCGGGGCGGTGGCCGTGTGCGACGACTCGCAGAACCTGCTGTTCATGGCCTTCGGCGTCGCCATGACGGGCATCGGCATGCTCACCCTCACCGGCGACACCATCAGCATGGACGTGTTCGGCCCCATCGCGGACAACGCCAACGGCATCGGCGAAATGGCCTTCAACCGCGACGTGAACGGCAAAGACCTGAAAGACGGCGACCCCGGCTTCATGCCAGAAGCCGAGACCAAAGCCGCGCGGCAAATTCTCGCGGACCTGGACGCGGTCGGCAACACCACGAAGGCCATCACGAAGGGCGTCGCCATCGGCTCGGCGGTCATCGCGGCCGTGTCGCTGTTCGCCAGCTTCATCGCCGTCCTCGTGACCGGCTCCGAAGAGAAGATCGGCCAACTGCTCATCGGCGACTTCACGGACGGCGCGTCGAAACTGACCGTCGCGGAGCCGCTGGTGTTCATCGGCATGTTGATCGGCGGCGCGGTGCCGTTCCTGTTCAGCAGCATGACCATCCGCGCCGTCGGCCGGGCCGCGTACCTGATCGTGTTCGAGTGCCGCAAGCAGTTCCGCGACCCGGCCATCATGGACGGCACGAAGACGCCCGACTACGGCCGCGTCGTTGACATCTGCACGGGCACGGCGCAGCGCGAGCTGATCGGCCCCGGCCTGCTCGCCATCGGCACGCCGCTGGTCGTCGGCTTCCTCCTGGGGCCGTTCGCGCTGGGCGGGTTCCTCGCGGGCATGATCCTGAGCGGTCAGCTCATCGCGGTGTTCATGTCCAACGCCGGCGGCTCGTGGGACAACGCCAAGAAGATGATCGAGGACGAGCCGAAGAGCAAAGAGAACAACACCGGTAAGGGGAGCGAGAAGCACAAGGCCAGCGTAACCGGCGACACGGTGGGCGACCCGCTCAAGGACACCAGCGGCCCGGCGATCAACCCGCTCATCAAGGTGATGAACATGGTGAGCCTGTTGGCGCTGCCGATGGTGATCCTGCACAACGTGATGGACCCGGCCCCGGGCACCGGCAACCGGTTCCTGGGCCTGGCGGTCGCGACGGTCGCGGCGATGGCGGTGGGCTGGGCGTGGCTACAGTCGAAGAAGGACACCACCGACGAAGTGATCCACGCGATGGACCAAACCCCGGCCGCGCCGAGTCCGCCGACAGCGAGCGAGGGGAAGTGAGCCGGGCGAACCTTGCCGGTGATGAAGCAACCTAGCGAGCCGCAACCGCAACAGTACTTTCAAGATCGCCGGTCGGTCCGTTTTGTCAGCCCCGGCGGGGCGACCGATGGTAGCCGGGGGTGAGCGAGGCTTTGCGAGCGCAACCCCCGGATCACGTCGAAAGAAGCGCCCAGCCCCGGAGGGGCGACAGAGCCTTCGCGGGAAGCCGGTCGCCCCTCCGGGGCTTGTTCTCATTGGTCCGCGGGTCCGGGGGTTGCGCTGCGCTCCACCCCCGGCTACCATCGGTCGCCCCGCCGGGGCTGAAATCCAAGAGAACTGGGCACCTTGAAACTACTGGCAAGGGAGCGGGCGCAGGATCCAACGAACTCTGGTCGGCGTGCCTATCGTGGGGCGGCTCGAGTGAACTGCTCGACCGTCTTTTGCAGTTGCTCGACCGCCGAGCGCAGCAGCGCCTCACGGGCTTTGTCGGGATCGGGTGAAAGCAAAATGGGCCCGCGCAGAACGTCCGCGACCAAGCTGATTGTTGCCCCGAGAATTGCGGGGAAATGAGCCATGCTGCCCGACAGGGACTCGTTTACCCGCTTATCCAACAGTTCCTTCAACTCGACCGCGACGATGTTGGCGAACAGCCAGGGCTCGCTCGCGGCCTGTCGGATCGCGAGCCGCACGAGTTCATCAAGCTCGGTGAAGTATTCCTTCGCGGCTCCCGTCAGCGATCCGAGCGCCTTCGATAGCCCGTCCTGACAGTGCCACAGCAGTTGCACGTCCCGCATGTCGAGTTTGCTGCCGTCTGTGAATTTTAAATACGCCATCGCCGCGAACGTCTCGAACGACTGAAGTTCCGCGTGCTCGGACGGACGCGGCAGCGAGTCGAACGCGTCCCACTTTCGGAGAACATCAGGCAGGTTCATAATGACGTCTCGTTAGCGATGTTGGCCCTAAGGTAACACGCAAACCCGCTTACAATCAAACCACAAGTTCTTCCCCCGAGACGTGACGCGCTCACTTCTTCGGCTCCGGCTTGTGACCGCGTTCCGTCCACGCCCAGCGGAAGAGGTTCCGCGCGTCCACGTAGCGGCCGTCGGTGGCGGTCGAGCCGAGCACCACGACGATGAGCCGGTCGTCGCCGCGCTTGGCGCTGGCGACTAGACAGTTGCCCGCGGGCGTCGTCGTGCCCGTCTTGATTCCCTCGTAGCCCTCGATGTCCAGCAGCCGGTTCGTGTTGGTCCACGTCACCTTGCGTTTCTCGCCGTCGGGTCCGATCACTTCGCACTCGTGCCGCCGTGTCGCGACGTAGCCGCGGAAGCGCTCGTCCTTCATCGCTTCCAGCGCCAGCGCCGCGAGGTCGCGGGCGCTCGACACGTTGTTGGGGCTTAGCCCGTGCGGGTCTTTGTACGCCATCTCTTTCAGGCCCAGTGCCTTCGCCCGTCGGTTCATCTCGACCACGAACCGCTGCTGATCGTCGCCGTCCTTCTCGTCGCCGAAGCGCGGCCCGAAGTGCTCGGCCAGCGCGGTGGCGGCGTCGTTGCCGGACGGGAGCAACAGGCCGTAGAGGAGGTTCCCGGCGGTCACTTTTTCTCCCGCCTTGAGTTGGGCCGAACTGCCGATCGTCTTGGCCGCGCGTTCGGAGTAGGTGACGACCTCGTCGAGCACCTTGGGGTCGGCGACGGCCAGGCGCAGCACGATCCACGCGGTCATGATCTTGGACGTGCTCGCCATCGGGCGGGCCTCGGCCTCGTTGCCGCCCCACAGCTTCTTGCCGGTCTGACCGTCCACCACGATCCACGCCTTAGCGGAGACGACCGGCGGCCCGTCGAGCGGTTCCGCGGCCCTCTTGTCCGGTTGGGCCACAACGGGCGCGAGCGCCAGCAGCGCGAGAAGTGCGGCAGTCGGAAAGATGGAGCGGGGCATGATCGTCTCCGGCGGGTGCGAATGGGAGTGCGGGTAGCTTACGCGAAGCCCGCGAGCCTCTCCATCGCGTTCCGCCACTTGAACAAATCCGACGTTTTCCTCTGGCGTCACTGCGGGGCCGACGCTATTCCGGCCGCACACAATGAAACACTGTTCGGGATCAATCTTCACGGATGGGGGATGCCATGCGCCGCCAATTGCGCCGCAAGCTGTTCGGGGTCGGTCTGGCCGCGCTCGTCGGGGGCACGGCCACGGGTCAGTTCGCGTCGGACCGCCTGCCGGCCGCTCCGCTCGGAGGGCCGAAGGCCGCGCCCGCGCTGCCCGGCGGGTTGACGCCGGTCGCGCCGACCGCGCCGACCGGCCCG
>SXHE01000735.1 GCA_005773755.1 Planctomycetia bacterium | reverse complement strand
TGCAGTCCGCGAGCTTGCCCGGCAAGCTGAGCCGCTTGCTGCCGGGCGACTTCCGCTTCACCTCTTCTTTCGCGGCGCGGCTGGCCTCGCGCGCCCGCGCCGCCATCACGATGCGGCCCACAATCGCCCCGGCCGCGGTCGCGTTACTGTTGAGCCACGTCTCGAGCGCCGGGCGCACGAAGTTATCGACCGCGCTCTCGATGTCCGGGTTGTTGAGCTTCTGCTTCGTCTGCCCTTCAAACTGCGGCTCGCGCACGAACACGGACAGCACCGCGACCACGCCCTCGCGGATGTCTTCCGCGGTGATCTTCAGTCCCTTCACCTTGATGTCGTGCGTCTCGATGTAATTGTTCACGGCCTTGCGGAGCGCGCTCTTGAGGCCATCGGCGTGGGTGCCGCCGCTGGGCGTGCGGATGCCGTTGGCATAGGTGCGGTAGGTCTCCTCGGTCGATTCCGTCCACTGAAGGGCGACCTCGATCTTGTCACCCGTTTCGCGCACCGCGGAGAACGCGGCCTCCGTCACGCCGGGCTTCTGGCCGTCGATCACGAGCTTCGTGAGGAACGCCGGCAGCCCGCCGGGGTTGTGGAACTCCAGCGCCTCGCCGCTGATCTCGTTCTTGTAGGTGATGTGCAACCCGCTGTGGACGAACGACATGTCTTCGAGGCGCGTCTTGATCGTGTCCGCGTCGAACCGTGTCGTCTTGAAGATGGTGTCGTCCGGCTCGAAGTAGATGCCGGTGCCGTGCCCGCGGAACGGCCCGATCTTCTCCAACTTCGTCTGCGGGACGCCCTTCGCGTACTCCTGCTGGTACTAGAACCCGTCGCGCTTGACGGTCGCGATCAGCTTCTTGGAGAGCGCGTTGACGACCGACGCACCGACGCCGTGCAACCCGCCGGTGTGAACGTACCCGCTCCCCTCCTCGCCGAACTTGCCGCCCGCGTGCAACACGGTCAACACCAGTTCGAGACCGGTCTTCTTGTGTTCCTTCGACATCTCGACGGGAATGCCGCGGCCGTTGTCGGTGATGGTGATCGCGTGCCCGGACTTGTGCAGCGTCAGGGTGATGTGGTCCGCGTAGCCGTTGATGTACTCGTCCACGGCGTTGTCGAGGATCTCCCACGCGAGGTGGTGCAACCCCTTACCGTCAACGCCGCCGATGTACATGGCCGGGCGCAGCCGGACCGGTTCCAACCCCTTGAGAACCTTGATGTCGTCGGTGCGGTACTTCGCCTGTGCAATCGAAAGTGCGCTCATATCGGGTCTCTGCTCGTGTCGGTGTGAATCGGAGTGCGGTTTACTGGTAATACTTCTTGGAGACGATCGCGCCGGTGGTCGCGTCGATGACGTAGTGCGGTCCGCCGCCGTTCGCGGTCGGGTCTTTGAGTTCGTAGTCGATGTGCCAGCCGTCGGATTCGAGTGTGATCTCGATTCGATACAGGTGTAGTTCGCGGTAAGCGCGCTCGGCGTCCGCACGGGCGACGCGCAACGCCTCGTCGCTCGTGAGTGCGGGACTCTGTGCAATTGCGGTCGCCATGCTCGCTCCTTACGCGGGGAAACCGGGGTTGCCAACAAGTCCACCGCGCCGACGATCCGGCCCAGAATGGAAGATGCCGCTGTCCGATTGAATCAGATCGGGAACACCGTGAATGTCATCAACGATCAGGTTGCGGGGGCTTGGCCCCGGATCCCAACCCTCTGACGACGGGTTGGGGTGCGTGTGGAACTTTCCCACGATAACACAGCCCGTCAGTTCTGGGGGGTTCGCGAGACTGATCGCGGACTGCCCACCACGAACGGCGCGCCGGATTTATATCTCGCCGGTCCCGAGGTTCTGATAAATCCACCCGCCCTCTTCGTGCCGCTGTGTCGGATCATCCGCCGACGAATCCGCCCAAGCGCTCGCAAGCGCGGCCTGTACGACGGCACTCGCTTCCAGTTCCGCGGCGGTGGGCGCGTCCATTATTCGCTCCCCTTGTCGTCCTTCGGCTTCTTGCCTTCGACGACCTCCCAATCGGCCAGTTCGATCGGCGGCGGGATCACGCGCGCGAACTTGATCCGCACGCCCTGCTTGTCGCCCTTCGCGCCGCGGGCGCGGGTCTTGATCGCCACGCGACCGAACTCTTGCGACTTGCCGCTCTCGGTTTCCAGCACCAGCTTGTCGAACCGGCCGCCGACCAGCACCCCGCCGAGGCACTCGTCGTCCGGTTCGAGTTTGATGCCGATCACCCCACGACCCACGCCCGACAGGATCGTCACCTGATCGAGCGGGAAGTGCGTGACGTAACCGCCGCCGGTCGCGAGCATCACGCCCTCTTCCGCACCGACCAGCCGCACCATCACCACTTTATCGCCCGGTTCGGGCTTCGCGAAGCGCCGGCCGTTCTTGGTCGACTCGGTGCGGAACGCGGTCAGCGGCGTGCGCAGCACGAACCCGTTGCGCGTGCCGACGAGGATGAACGGCCCGCCGGGCACGTCGCGCTTCATCGGCTCGTCCGCGGGCGTGAACCGCGGGTCGGTTGTTACCGCGCCCACAACCTTCACGCCGTCGCCGAGCTTGAAGTACTTGGTGATCGGCTCGCCGTAGCCGGTGGTCGCGGGCACCTCGTTGATCCGCATTGTGTACGCGACGCCGTCGGCGGCGAAGAACGCGACGTGGTCGAGCGTGCTGCCGGGCACCACCGCGACCACCTCGTCGCCCTCTTGCACGCGCGTCGATTCCACCGCCGCGAGCCGGCCGACGCGCTTGATCCAGCCGTTGCGCGTCAGAACGACGTTGGTGTTCTCGCGCGCGATGTACGCCTCCTCGTCGAACTCCAGTACGTCCTCGTCCGACGCCATCCGCGTTTTGCGGCGCTCCGGGAACTTCTCGATCAGCGCTTCCATCTCGCCTTTGATGACGCCCCACAGCTTCTTCTTCGAAGCGAGGACGGTTTCGATCTCCTTTGCCTTCTCCTTCTTCTCCTTCAACTCATCCAGAATCTTCTGAATCTCCATCTGCGCAATCTTGTAGAGCTGCGAGTCGAGGATGGCAGCGACCTGCTCCTCGTCGAGTTTGAACGCGACCATTAGTTTCTCGGCCGCGTCCGGCTTGCCGCTGCTGTTGCGGATGATCTTGATGGCCTGATCGAGCGCGTTGAAGATGATCGCGAAACCTTCGAGAATGTGGATCCGCTTGCGGAGTTGGCGCAGTTGGTACTCGAACCGCTTCCGCACGGTGTCGAGGCGGAAGTCGAGGAAGTGCTGCAGCAGGTCTTTGAGGCTCAGCCCGTCCTTCGGGACCATGCGCGTGCCGTCGTCGTTGGGCACGAGCGCGGTCATGTTGTACGAGTACGTCTTCTGCAACTCGGTGTGTTTGTACAGGTACGCCATCACCAGGTTCGGGTCGGTGCCGGGCTTCACTTCGAGTACGAGCCGCAGGCCGTCCTTGTCGTTGGACTCGTTCGACTGCCCCGTGAGTTGCGGGAGCTTGCGCTCCTCAATAATGCCGCCGATCACGTTCTCCAACTCGCCCTTGTTCACGCCGTAGGGAATGGACGTGATGACGATCTGCTTGCGGTCGCGCTCCAGTTTCTCTTCCTTCCACTCGCCCTGCACCTTGATCGTGCCGCGGCCCTCCTCGTAGATCCGCCGCAGGGTGCCGCGGTCGGTGACGATCTTGCCGCCGAGCGGGAAGTCCGGGCCTTTCACCTTGTCGAGCAGCGTGGCAACGGTCGCGTCCGGGTTCTCGATCAGGAACACGCACGCCTTCAGCACCTCGCCCAGGTTGTGCG
>SXHE01000734.1 GCA_005773755.1 Planctomycetia bacterium | reverse complement strand
GGGGAGCATCCGAACCCGACGCATGAGAGCCGGGTGGGACGACGACTACCTACTGACGGTACTGCAAGGAATTACAGATAAAGATAGTGCGTAAGCCCTGGACCGAGCCGTGTACGCGATCGGACGCGCGCTAACTTCAGATTAACACCGCCCCCGATTCTTGTGAAAACTCCATACATCCTTCCCGCTCGTTACATTCTGTGCGGTAGAGACTGGAACGATCAACGACGTTTGCCGCGATCGACTGCCCCGATTGGACCCACAGAATGCTTCGCCCGTCTCCACCGTGAGACGGGAACTGGACAGAAGCGAGAATCCAACTGATCCCACCGCCGACCGATTGGTCGGAACCAGCGAAGAGACGGATTCGCCCCTATGGACGCCCTACGCCCCCCACAGCACGACACACCCCCGAAGCGAAGCCCGGACTGCGCGCAGCTCGAGACCGACCACGAGGTCTCGAAGACAATGGTGTGCGCGGTCGAGGGGCCTGCGAAGGCGACGCCACTGGCGGCGTCCGGTACGGATCGCGGTGCGACCGGCGGTCCGGTTTGGGCCGAAACGGAAACGGACGTGCTGCGCCTGGGCGACCAGATCCTCGGCTTCACGCTGATCGAGCGGTTGGGACAGGGGACGTTCGCGCAGGTGTTTCTCGCGGAGCAAGAAGCGATCGCGGGGCGGCGGGTGGTGCTGAAGATCACCAGCCGACCGACCCCGGAACCTGATCGTTTGGGCCGCCTCCAGCACCCGAACGTGGTTCCGATTCACTCGGTTCACCGAGCCGGGGCGCAAGAACTCGTCTGTATGCCCTATTTGGGTCGAACGACCCTCACTGACTTGCTCGTCACGGAGCGCCGCCGCAAAAGCCCGTCGCAATCCACGCTCCTCGCGCCGAGCGGCAGCCGCCCACTCGCCGCGCACCGAACCCGGCCCACCGCGCGCGCCGCCGCGCGGACCATCGTTCCGACGGAAGCCGGCCCGTCGCCCCTCGCCGACGTCCGGTGGATTCTGCGGCTACTGTCCGATCTCGCCGCGGGCCTCGACCACGCCCACCGGCGCGGGATCCTGCACCTCGACATCAAGCCCGCCAACGTCCTCCTCGCGGACGCCGGCGAGCCGATGCTGCTCGATTTCAACCTGTCTCATGACACTACCAGCGAGGTGCGCGAGCTGGTGGGCGGGACGATCCCGTACACGGCCCCCGAACAACTGGCCGAGATGATCTCCCACGAGCGCGGGCAGTTGGACGAGCGCACCGATCTCTACGGCCTCGGCACCCTCGCCTACGAACTGCTGACGGCGGAGCCGGCGTTCCCCACCGGGTTGCTGTCGCGGACGGAACTCAAGAAGTACCTCGACCACAGGCGCAAAACCGTCCCGTCGCCCCGCGCGAAGAACCCGGCAGTCAGCCCGGCCGTCGATGCCATCGTGTGCAAACTGCTCGCGCCTCAGCCGGCCGACCGCTATCAGACCGCGCTGGAACTGAAGACCGACATCGACCGGCATCTGGCCCACCTGCCGCTCGCGTCGGCCCCGAACCCGTCGGCCCGCGAACGGTTCACCAAGTGGCGTCACCGGAACCCGTGGGTGCCCCTGCGCCTCGCGCTCGCTTCGTTCGTCGGCCTCGCGCTGGCGTCCGGCGTCACCGTCTACCGCCACAACGCCGCGGAGAAGGCGCGGGCCGCGGTCGCCCAGGCGTGGGCGACGCAAGCCGGGATGTCTACCCTCCGCATCGACCTGACGGCACCGGGTGATTCGGCCGCGCGCACACGCGGCCGGGCCGCGGCCGAGGAACGGCTCGCGAAGTACGGGTTGCCCGACGACGCACAGTGGCGCGACCGGCGCGAGTTCGCCAAGCTCCCGGACGCCATGAAAGCCGATGTCGCCGGCGATCTCGGTGAGTTACTGTTGCTCCTCGCCAGCGCTCGCTCCCACGAAGCTAAGGCGGCCCCGGTGAGCGAGCGCGAAACCATCGCCCGCGACGCGCTCCGGTTGAACCAGTTGGCCGAGGGGTGCTTCGCGCCGGACGCGGTGCCGCCGTTCCTGTTCACCCAGCGGGCGCGGCTCGCGGCGGCACTCGGCGAGAGCGCCGCACGGCCGGAGGGCGCGGAAGAGAAGGCCCCGCGCGATCACTATTTGAAGTCCGTCGGCCTGATCGCCGACGGCAAGTACCAGGCCGCGACGCGCGCGCTCGAACGGGTGATCGCGGGCGAACCGGGGCACGCGGCGGCGCACTTCGCACTGGCCTACTGCCGCCAACAGTTGGGGCAGTACACCCGCGCCCTGGAGCGGTACGACACGGCCCACGCCCTGATGCCGCGCGACCCGCGCCCGGTGTTCAACCGGGGCGTGGTGTACGGGCTTCAGAAGAAGCACCCGTTGGCCGAGGCCGAGTTCACCCTCGCCATCGGGATCGACCCGAACCACGGCGAGTCGTACCGCAACCGCGGCGTCGCGCGGTTCATTCAGAAGAAGTACGAGAGCGCGGAAGCGGACCTGAGCGCGGCGCTGGAACGGAACGTGTCGCCGCTCCAGGTGTACCCGCTCCGCGCGCAGATTCGGACGATTCGCGACAACCACCGCGAGGCCGAGCAGGACCGACTGGCCGCGAAAGCCTACGAACCCCAGACCGAGGGCGATTTCCTCACGCGGGGCCGTTCGCGGTTGCCCGACGATCCGGCCGGCGCGCTCGCCGATTTCGAGACGGCCGCTCGCCTGAACCCGTCTTCGCTCGCCGCGCTTCAGAACCAAGCGCACGTTTGGGCCGAGTACAAGCAGGATGCGAAACGGGCGCTGGAGTTGATCACACGGGCCGCTGACCTGTACCCGGAGTACGCCCCGGCCCGCGCCGGCCGCGCCGTCCTGTTGGCCCGACGTGGGCAGCGCGATGATTCGCACAAGGAAGCCGAGCGCGCGCTAACGCTATCCGCCGACCCGCTCATTACGTATCAGCTCGCCGGGGTCTTCGCCCAGACCTCGGTGGCTAAACCCGCGGACGCGGACCGCGCCTTCGCCCTGCTCCGCCAAGCGATCCGCGACGGCTTCGCAGACCCGCGCACGCTCGGTGCCGATCCCGACTTGGCACCGATCCGTACCCGCCCCGAATTCACCGCCCTGACAAACGCGTTGAAGGACATTACGCGCTAACCCCCCAACCGAGAGCCTCCCCATGAAACGCCCGCCCCGCCTGACCGTTACGCAACTCGAAGACCGGCTCACCCCCGCCAGGTTCGGGAATACGTGGATCGACACCAACCTGACCGTGAGCTTCGCCCCGGACGGGACGAACGTGAACGGCGCTCAGTCCGCGCTGTTCAGCACCCTCGGCGCGCAGATGACGACCGCCGAGTGGCAGGGCGTCATTCGCGGAGTGTTTCAGGAGTGGGTTTCCACAACCAATCTGAACTTCGCTATCGTTCCGGACGACGGCCGCGCGATCGGTACTGCCGGTCCGATGCAGGGGTCGCCTTACGTCGGCGACATCCGCATCTCGGCGCGCCCGCTCTGCAACACAGTGTTCGCAATCACCAACCCGCCAGACCTGATAAGCCCGTGTGCCGGCGAGATTATCCTGAACAGCAAGAAGGTGTTCGACAACGACTTTTCCGAAGGCACGGTCGATCTCCGCACGGTCATGCTCCAGGAGATCGGTCACGCGCTGGGTGTCGCGAACAGCACCAACCAGTGTTCGGTCATGTATCAGAACGGTGGCAACCCGTCCATGGACGCGACGGACATCGCGGCCATCCAGGCTCTCTACGGTGTCCGGTTGGCCGATCGGTTCGATGCCCCGCACGCGAACGCGACGTTGATGACTTCGTCTGGTTTGACTTACATCCAAGACAGTACCGGCCTTGTCGGGACGGACGGCACGCAAGGGTCCAGTCCCTTTGTGGCCCTTGGCGACATCACCACGAGCAACGACATCGACACCTACTACGTCACCCCGCCGAAGGACCAGATCAACCCCACGGTTGTGGTGCAGACCGGTGGCCTGTCCTCGGTGCGGTTGCAGGTGTCCGTCTATTATCGCGTTGCGAGTGCGGGGGCAAACGCGGGTCGTCTGCTCGCGACCACCTCGACCGCTGACGCGAACGGGAACTACGTCCTGCCGTTTACTCCGACCGACGGGTGGTACACGTACTACGTCCGCGTGCAAGCCGCGTCGGACGCAGGGCCGTTCAACGTCGGTTCGTATCGGCTGGCGATGGGGAACGGTTTGTCCGTGATCCCGCAGAGCCAGTACACCACAAAGATTTCGACCCCGAACGGGACCGTCGCGGAGTCGAAAGACTGGGCGGCCGGCGACCCCGTAAACGACACCCTCGCGAGCGCCACCAAACTCGGGATCGCCCGGGACTCCTCCGACGTGCGGTGGGACTACAGCGGCACCGCGACGTTCGGTTCGGCCACCGACGTCGACACCTACGAGGTGCGCACCGCGGCGAGAGTCGGGAACGTCTTGCTCGTTTCCGTGAACACGGCCGGCGGCGGGGCGGACCCGATCGTCACGGTCTTCGACAGCCGGGGGAACGCGCTCGCGACCGAAATCGTCCTCCGAAACGGGAACGCGACGATCGTTCAACTCCAGGGCGTCAAGCAGAACGCGACCTACTACGTTTCGGTGCGTGAGTCCGACCCGGCGAAGTCGTCCGCAGCGGCGGCGTACCAGATCGGCATCGACTTCCGCAACGCGGCGGTCGCCCTCGACACCTTCGCCGCGGGCACGCTGACGCAGGCAACACCCCAGCTCGCGCGGACACTGGAAATCACTCGCTCGCAGATGTTCCGGTTCCAAATGTCCGCCACGGATGCCGTCGATACCGGCGCGACCGCGGCCCGGTTCACGGTCTTCGATTCGACCGGGACGGCGGTGCTCACGATGGTCTCCCGGAACGGGCAGACGGTCATCAGGGACGTTCTCCTCGCGCCCGGCACCTACACGGTCGTGATCGCGGGGGCGACGTTCGACGGGTCGCCCCTCAAGGGGCTTCAGATCGACGCTCGGTTCATGACGCTGACCGACCCCATCGGGCCGATGCTGGCCGACGACTATTCCGCACCCGCGACCACCACGACCGCCGCGACCGCGGATACGGCCAAGATCACCACGACCACGACCGCGACCACGACGGACCTGGGCTACTTCCTGCTCGCCCCCGCGACGTTGGGAACCGGGTTCCTGGCCCTGACGGACCCTTACAGTTCGCCGTGGTGGTAAGCGTCCGCGGTCGTTCCCGTACCTTCCGACCTTTAGGGCCAGAACGTGACACCCGAACTCCTCCAAGACCGAGAACTGGCAGACGAGTCTGCCGATCGCGTGCGGGCCGTTGCGGCCCGCCCACCGGCCCACGTCCGCGTCGCGGGTGACGGCGCGGGTGAAGTCGCGTCGACTCCGCGATCCGCGACGCCAGCTTGGGTCCGCAACGCGAACGCGTCGGCGGATGCAGACCCGTACCCGCGCATCGGGGAGTTCTTCGACCAGTTCCGCATCCTGTCGGAGCTGGGGCGCGGGGCGATGGGGCGGGTGTACCTCGCGCAGCAACAGGCCCCCACGTCCCGCGTGGTGGTGCTGAAGGTGGGGCAGCACCTGTCGAGCAAGTGCCAGAAGCTGGCCAAGTTGCAGCACCCGAACATCGTCCCCGTGTACTCCTTCCACGAAGGTGGCACGCGGCAGGCGGTGTGTATGCCGTACCGCGGCCCGCTGACGCTCGCGCATGTGGTTGCCCGACTGCGGAGCGAGAACCTCCAGACGCTCGACGGCTATGCCCTCACGACCGCAATCGAAGAGTGCCGCAAGGATCGGCAGACGTCGGTCGTTCTGCCCGCGCGTTCCGCTGCCGAGAGCGCCGCGCCCGAACCCGAATCGCCGGAGGTCGGCCCGGCGCAGTTCGCCGAGTTGCGCGGGCTGAACCACGTCGATGCGGTGCTGACCATTGCCCGGCAGGTCGTCGAGGGGCTGCGCGTCGCCCACGAGGCGCGGATCGTTCACAGCGACCTGAAACCGGCGAACGTACTGCTCGCCGACGACGGGTGCGCGCAGCTGCTCGACTTCGGTGTCGCCTACGACAAGTCGGACATCGACGCGACGCGCCTGCGGCTCGGCGGCACCAGGCCGTACATGTCGCCGGAGCAGTTGAAGTCGCTCGCGACCGGCGCTCTGGAGCACGACGAGCGCAGCGATCTGTACGCGGTCGGCGTCATGGTGTACGAACTGCTCACGGGTCGCGTTCCGTTCGCCCCGGAGTTCGACTCGTCCCCCGCGGCGCTGGAGCGGGAGCGGGAAGCCCGGTTCGCGCCGCCGCCGCCGGTGCGGGCCCTCAACCCGCGCGTTCCGGCCGCGGTCGCCGCGATCATCGGCAAGTGCCTGGAACCGGACATTGCCGCCCGGTATCAGACCGCTGCTCAACTGCTCGAAGATGTGGACCGTCAACTCGCGCGTCGGCGACTCCGGTACGCACCCAACACGTCGGGCCGCGAACTGGTCGCGAAATGGCTGACCCGGAACCGGGTGCTCCTCGCTGTCGCGGGGTTGCTGGCCGCGGCCGGTGCCCTCTCGGCCGGGTTCATTCATCGCGACAGCAAGCGAACCGAGGATATCCGGCGGTTGGAAGCGGTGTCGGCGGGCGAGCCGTTCGCCGCGGATCGCGACGAGGCCGAGTTCTACTTCGGACTGGCCGATGGGGATCGCACCTACCGCGAGCGGGCCTGGCAGACGACGCGCCGCGCCCTGGACCGGTTCCAAGCCTGGGATGACGCCGACTGGTTCCGCCGCGACGCGTTCCAGCATCTGCCCGCGGATCGAGCGGACAGCTATCGCCGACAGGTCGCCGGGTTGATGCTCCTGCTGTCGACCTCGCGCGCTCAAGACGGGGCGCGCGCGACGGACGCGGCCGCGCGCGAGAACCTGTTGCGCGAGGCCCGCGAGTGGAACCAGCGGGCGGAGGCGACCCACCCCGCGCCGGAGGGCTGCCGGGCGGTGTGGGCACAGCGGGGGTTCATCACCCGGCTGGGCGGCGACCACGCCGGGGCCGAGCGGCACACGCGCCGGGCCGAAGCGATCCGCCGCGACGCCGCGGATGCCGTCCTCGAAGGGCGGCAGTTTATGACCGAGGGCCGGATTCAGGCGGCGCTGGTGGTGCTCACCGAAGCGACCAAGTCCGACCCCAAGAACTTCTGGGCGGTCTTCTATTCCTCGGTCTGCCAACAGATGCTCGGAGACTTCCGGCAGGCGGGGGCGGGGTACGACATCTGCCTTTCGCTGCGGCCGGGCTTCTTCGGGACGTACTACAACCGCGGCCAGACCCGGATGCGAACCGGTCCCATCGCCGATGCGGAAGCCGACTTCGATAAGGCGCTGGAGGCCCGCCCCAACTGGGCCGACGCGCACTTCCAGCGCGCGATCACCCGCGAAGCGCGGAAGCACTACGCCGAAGCAATCGACGACCTCAACAAGGCGATAGAGTTCGGCTACACGCCCACTTCGGTGTACCTGGTCCGGTCGCGCGTCTACGGCCGGATGGGTGACAAGAAGGCCGAGGCCCAGCGCGACTTCGCCGATGGGATCAAGACCGTTCCGACCGACGAGCGCGGGTGGCTCGCTCGGGCGCAGGCCCAACTGTACCGCGACCCCAAAGCGGCGCTCGCCGACTACGAGCAGGCGCTGAAGCTCAACCCGCGACTGATTCCCGCGCTCCAGGGCAAAGCTCACTTGCTGAGCACGGCCGACAAGAACGAAGAAGCCGCGAAGGTGCTGACGCAGATGATCGACATCAACCCGGACACCCCAGATGCGTGGGCCGGGCGCGGGGTTCTGCGCGCCCGACTGAACGACCGCGATGGAGCCTTGAAGGACGCCCGCGAGGCGCTCCGTCTGACCGAGCGCCCGGCCACTAAGTATCAGGTCGCCGGGATCTACGCCATGACCTCGCGAACGCACCCGGAGGACCGCCGGGAAGCGTTCAGCCTGCTCGATTCCGCGCTCCGAGACGGGTTCGGATTCGAGCACCTCGACAAGGACAAGGAGTTGGACCCGATTCGGACGGACCCGGAGTTCAAGAAGATCGCGGACGCGGCCCGTGCGTATCGGAACGCGCTGAAGAAAGCGGACTGATTGGGGTCCGCCCGGTGCGGACCAAGTAAACCTCGGACCTTCATACCTACCTCTGGAGTGCATCCCGTGAACCCGTCCTTCAAACCCCGCCTGGAAGTGCTCGAAGTCCGGGACGTGCCGGCGTGCTTCGGCTGGGGCCACATGATGCAAGTCGTGTACCCGCCGACGGACCCGACGGAACCGCTGCCCCCGCCGCCCCCGCCGCCCCCGCCGGCCGACGGCGGTGCCATCGTCATCGTCCTTCCGCCCGCACCGCCCTGGGTTCCGGGTACGTAACCGCCCTTCCGCAAGGAGGACGGAAATCGCCTCGGACGGCTGCTCTGTCCGAGGCGACCGCGCCAGCCCGACGACCGAACCCGCGTACCGAACGCCCACCAAACATCAGAGCCCATGATGAAACCGACAACGAAATTGAGCGTAGAGGCCCTGGAAGCGCGCGAGGTGCCGGCCGTGTTCGGCAACCCGTGGCCCAACGCCGGCAGCCTGACCCTGAGCTTCGCCCCAGACAATACGATCGTCGCGGGGTACAGCCAGGACATTCTGGGTTGGGGTCAGCCGAGCCGGCTGTTCTCCGAGATGTCCGCGGCCGGGACCACGGCCCAGTGGCAGACCGAACTCCTCCGCGCCTTCCAGACGTGGGCGGTGAACTCCAACATCAACATCGGGCTGGTGCCCGACGGCGGCACCCCGTTCGGGCCGTTGTCGGAGTCGCCGAACGCGGGCTCATCCGGGCAGATCCGGGTCGGAGCATTCCTGGCGAGTACGGACGTCATCGCCGTCAACCAGGCGTACAGCCCTCTGAGCGGGGCGTGGAGCGGCGACCTCCTGTTTAACACGGCCAAGAACTTCTCGATCGGCAACCAGAGTGGCAACTTCGACATCTACTCAGTCGCACTCAACGAGGCCGGTAACATCTTCGGCCTGGCCGACACCAACGACCCCGCCTCGGCCCGGTACGGCCACTACTCCGGGGTCCGCACCGAGCTGATCGCGTCCGACATTTCCGCCATCAAGACCCTCTACGGCGGGGCACGGCAGGCGGACGCCTTCGAGGTCGATGAAGATGATGCATTGGGAGACACCTATTTTCTGAACCCCTTCACGGCCCCGACGGACTCGACGAAGACGATGGTGGCTGCGACGGGTGCCGACCTGACGACGCTCACCGATATCGATCACTACAAGTTCAAGGCAGCCGACGGCACTACGAGCCTGACAGTACGGTTGGAAACCGTCGGCAAGAGCCTGCTTCGGGCCAAAGTCTCCGTCTACAACGACCAGGGCGTGGTGGTCGGCACCGCGACGTCGGCCGGCCCCCAGGCGATGCAGGACCTCGTCCTGACGGTGAACGGGGTGACAGCGGGCAAGGATTACACGGTCCGGGTCGAGAAGGCCAGCAACGACGTGTTCGGGATCGGCAGGTACGACCTCAAGGTGGGGTTCAACTTCAACCCGATCATTCCGCCGGGCACCGTGGTGGTGAACTACACCACGGACAGCGGCACGAACAATACGCGCA
This sequence comes from Planctomycetia bacterium, assembly GCA_005773755.1. Lineage (GTDB taxonomy): Bacteria > Planctomycetota > Planctomycetia > Gemmatales > Gemmataceae > Gemmata. The sequence continues at coordinate 15,180 of SXHE01000734.1, read as the reverse complement.
CGACTGCGACGGCACTCACTGCCGTTACCGGGTCGGCGAACAAACTGTACTCGGCCAACGCCAAGATCGACTCCACCTGCGACGTCGATTTCTACAAGATCGCCGCGCCCAGTTCGACGCCGAATCCAATGACGGTGACGGTGACCCCGGCTCAGGCGTATGGGTTGTACTCCAAAGTGACCGTTTACAACGCTGCCGGAAACGTCGTTCCCAGCGAGGTGCTCGCGAACGGTACGGACGGGACGGATGGTGGTTCAGATCGCCAATCCCGTCGCGTCGGCATCGTACTTCGTGAAGGTGGCAGGGGTCGGGCGCAATGGGCTGGGGTTGACCGGGAAGTACACGCTCGCGGTCGATTTCACGCAGGTCGCCGTCGCGATAATCACCGTCGCCACGAACACCCTGACGGCGGCCCGGGCGACGGATTACACCACACTCTCCGTGCCCGAGGCCAAACTGTTCCACTTTATCCTCAAGGCGACGACCACCAACACGTCGGTCGCCAGCGGGGTGCGGATGGTCGTGTACAACGCGAGTTACCAGATCGTCGCGACCCTCACCGCCGAAGCTGGCACTACGACCAGCGGCGCGATCTTCCTCAATGCCGGAACCTACTACATCAAGTACGAGGCCGCGACCAAGACGGGTGCGGCACTGTCGAACCTGACCTACACGCTCCACACGGTCGTGCTGAGCGACCCGATCGACCCGTACGCCCCGCCGGACCCGACCAACCCGCCCCCGCCCGCACCGGACTACACCGTCGTCCCGCAACCGGACCCGTTCTACACGAGCTTGCCCCTGATCGACCCCTGGGGCACCCCGTGGTCCCCGTGAGGCGGACCGCCCGTAACCCAAGAGGTAAGCCATGAACCCGATTGCGGCACTGGTTGGGGACAGGTTCGTGAGTGCGGGATGCCCGACAACACGGGTGCTGTTGGCGTGCGCCTGTCTCGCGCCCCTGGTTCTGATTTGGATGCAGTCACGGCAGAGGTCGCGACCGACCCGTCGGTTGTCCCGCGCCGTAGCCGGGTTCGCGACGGCGTGCGCACTCGGTGCGATCGCCGTCTGGCCCGCCAACCCCGCGGCGCAGTGGGTGCTGCTCGGTTCCGTCGCCCTGCTCGCCGCGGTCGGCCTGTCGGTGGCCCGCCTGAACTCACAGGACCGCGACCTCGGCTGGAAGTGCCACCTCGATCGGCTTCGGATGCTTGATTCGGCCTTGAACGCGTCTCGCGACGGCGTTCTCGTTACCGTGGCGGACCCGGATACGGTCGGGCTTCAGATCGTATATGCGAACCCCGCGTTCGAGGAACTCACGGGGTACGGTACCGACGAGGCGATCGGACGAAGCCCCAGTATGCTCTACAGCCAAAGCCCGCCCGCGGATCGCCAGATCGTGCAAGAGGCGCTGAGGGCCGGTGCACCGGGGCGGTTCGAGGTTCTCGCACGCCGCAAAGACGGGAGCCGTGTTTGGGTCGAGTGGAACATCGTCCCGGTCGCCGAACCGGTCGATGGGGGCGCGTGCCGGATCGCGGTCCTCCGCGACATGACCGAGCGCAAGCGACTCGAAGATCAACTCTGTCAGGCGGCGAAACTGGAAGCGGTCGGACAGCTCGCGGCCGGAATCGCTCACGATTTCAACAACCTCCTCATGGTCATCGGTGGGAACGCGGACCTACTCAGGGCGAGCACGGCCCAGATACCAGACACCGCCCGCCTCGTGGACGAGATCGGGTTCGCGACGGATCGGGCGGTGTGGCTGGTGCGCCAACTCCTCGCGTTCAGCCGCCCGCGGATCGCGACACCCGAGTCGCTCGATCTGGGCCGGACCGTGTCCGACTTCGGTGCCATCATCCGGCGCGTCGTTGGTGTCGGAATCGCCACGGAAATTGTGGTTCCCGAAGCCCCGGTCCCGGTCGAGATGGACCGCGTGCAACTCGAACAGGTTCTGATGAACCTCTCGGTCAACGCGCGGGACGCGATGCCGAACGGCGGACGGTTGCGGCTCGCGGTCCGACCGGGCACGGGCACGGGCACGGTCGGGCTGGAAGTGTCGGATTCGGGCTGCGGGATGTCCGAAAAAGTGAAGGCCAAGTTATTCGAACCGTTCTTCACCACGAAGGGACCGACGAAGGGGACCGGGCTTGGCCTTGCCACGGTTCATCAGATCGTGAAGGGGTGCGGCGGGACGATCGCCGTCGAATCCGCACTCGGGTCGGGCACCACGTTTCGAATCGAGCTGCCGCGCGGTAAACGCACGGCTCCCGTCCCCGCGAATGTGAGCGCAGAACCAACTCGGTCCGCTCTCAAACCGAAGCGCGCTAGCTCGGTTCTCCTGGTCGAGGACGAACCCGGAATCCGGGCGCTGGCCCGCGCCGTTCTTGAGGGTCAGGGGTTCAGTGTCAGTGAGGCCGCGGACGGGGCGGAGGCGCTGGACCTGCTCGACGCGGGCGAGGTGTTCGATCTCGTTCTCACCGACATGACGATGCCCGGTGCGGGGGGGAACGAGGTGGCCGCCCGCGCCCGCGTGCGCCTCCCGGATGTGGGGATCGTGTTCATGTCCGCGTACACGGAAGTGGAGCCGTCGGTGCCCGGTTCCATCTTCCTCACCAAACCCTTCTCGCCCAAGTCCCTGGTTCAAGCCGTCGAAGACGTCCTCTCCACCCGGAGCGCCGCGGTTCGACAAGCCGACGAGCGTCCGTCGCGCCGAGAACTACAACGCGTATGATACACGAACCCATTGGGTGTGTCGCTTTTCTGGCGAGCCGCGACCGCGAGGGAGCGGTTTGTGTTACCCACTTCCTCGCAGTCGCGGTATGAGTTGGCGCGGCAGTAGCCGACTACCCGACGAACGCCCCGCCCACAGCGTTTGACGACAGCGCGAAGAAGCTGTCCAACTCGGTGAGGTCCGTCCCACGGAAGACCTTCACGTGCCCCCCTCCGCTCCCGGGGCCGGCCGCGGCGACGATGTCGGCCAACCCGTCGCCGTCGCGGTCGGTCGTGCCCACGCGCACACCGCCGGCGAAACCGCGGAACACGTTGACCTCTGCGCGCCGCTGGCCGGTCGCGCCCGCGAACACACGCACCACTGGCGCAACCCCGGAGCCGACGATGATCTCCGCCAAACCGTCGCCATCGAGATCGCCGGCCGCGAGAGACGCTAACCCGGACGGTGCGTCCGCGTTGTCGAACGCGAAGAAACTGCGCAGCAGCGACCCGTCGCGCCCGCTGAACGCTTTCACGTGGCTCGCGCCGCTGGTGGTCACAACGAACAGTTCCGCCCGGTTGTCGCCGTCCACATCGCCCGACGCGACGTTCACCCCGCCGGCGTAGCCGTCGAACGCGAAGAAGCTCCGCAACAGCGCGCCGTCGTGCCCGCGGAACGCCTTGACGTGGCCACCGCTCCCGGCCCCGACCACAACGTCGGCGGCCCCGTCGCCGTCGATGTCACCGGTCGCGACCGAGACGGTGCCGCCGAAGCCCGGGAACGCGAAGAAGCTGAGCAGCTCGGTTCCGGTGCGGCCGTCGAACACCTTGACGTGCCCGTTCGCACCGGCGGCGGCGATCACGTCCTCCGTGCCGTCGCCGTTCACGTCACCGGTTGCCACCGCGACGCCGCCGGAGAAGCCGGGAAACGCGACCGTGCTGAACGTCCGTGTGCCGGTGGCCGGGTTGAACGCGGTGACCGCGCCGCCGCCGCCAACGACCATCAGCTCCGCCGGCCGATGCACGACCGCGGCGGGTGCCGGGGCCGCGGTCGGGGCCGGCACGCGGAGGGTCAGCGTGTTGCCGCTCGCGCCGAGGAGCGCGAGATCGTGGCTCGTCACGGTCCCGTCCGCGTTCACCCCGAAGAGCGCCCGCGCGCCGGTGTCGAAGTGAACCGCGAAGTTGTCGACGTTGCGGACGAGCTGATACTCCGTGCCCTGGGGCGCGGTCGGCCCGAGGCTGTACGCCCCGGCGAACTCACCGGGGTTCACCCGCACGGGCACCGTGTTCAGGTGCAACGTCGCCAGGGTCGCAGTTGCGGCCTCGGGGTCGCCGCTGACGGTGTGGCCGGTGGGGTCGAGGTCGAACGTCAGACGTGCCTCGTCACCAAAGGTGAGCGCGTACCCGCGCAGCCCCGTGACGAGTACGAACCGCGCGTCGCCCGATGTGCTCCCGGTGTCGTAGTTCCGAACGCCGAGCGCGCCGGAATAGCCGTTGCGCTCGACCGTAACGGTGGTGGTGTGCAAGCGGAGCGTGGGGCCGTCGCCGTGCGCCGCGGAGTAGTATCGGCTGGTGACGCTCCCGTCGTCGCCGACGTCGAACGTCAGCCCGGTCGCGCCGCCGAACGTGAGTGCGTAGTTTCGCACCCCGGGCACCACGGTGAACGTCTGCCCCGACACGCCGCTCGCGCCGGGCACGCCGTCGAGCGCGATCGCGCCGGTATAGTCGCCCTGGTCGACCGCGACCGTCGTGGCGTTCAATCGGAGCGAACCGTAGCCGCCGGTGGCCGCGGCCCCGTTCCGGCTGGTCACCTTCCCGAACGGGTCCACGTCGAACGTGATCGTGTCGTTCGGCAGCGCGACGGTGTAGGTGCCGGGCGCGAAATCGACGGAGGTCGGTCCTCGCGCCGCCGGTCGGCCGGCGAGTTGGTACGTGCCGGTGTACGCGCCGGGGTCGAAACTGATGTTCGATGTCGCAACCGAGGGCGCGCCGGGATCGAGGACCGTCCCGTTCGCGACCATGTCGTTGTCGCCGCGCCGGCCGTCGACGAAGTGGAGCACGACGCGATCGCCGAGGATCGCGGCCCCGGTCGTGCCGTCGAACAGGAACTCGTACCAGTGCGGGGTCGGGTCGGCTGTGGTGGGACCGAACTTGTAGTAGGTGCTCGGCACCTGTGCGTCCGCGAACAGCAGCGTGACGGCCGCCGCCGCGCCCGGCGCGAGGCCGCGGAGTTCGAACTCCACCACACCTTCCGGGAACGCGACCGCTTCGGGCAGGTCGCTCGGCAGGGCGGCCCGCACGGTCACGTTGACAAGTTGAGTGCCCGCCGGCGCGACCACGGTAACGTAGCTCCCGTCAACCGATGTCGGCAGCGAGGCGACGTTGTCCTGCTCGGCGTCCTGGGAGCCGTCGTTGTTTCCGTCGCCGGCGTTGGGCGCGCGGGCCTCGACGTTGTCACTCACGCCGTCGCTGTCGGTCGAAACGCTCGCGCCGGCCGACACAACCAGTGTCACCGGCTCGCCGTTCACGGTGAAGTGAAGCTCCGGTTCGTTGTACGGCACGCCGAAAGCATCGAGGTCGAACCCCGCGTACTCGTCACCGATCGTGACGGAGTAGCTCCCCGTGGCGGGAACCAGAACGAAGTCCGCAGGCCCGAAACTGAGCGGGCGCACTTCGCCCAGCCGGTAGGCCCCGGTGTACGCCCCGGGGTCGATGTGAACAACGGTCGTCTTCAACCGGATGACACCGCCGACCAGTTCCGCCGCGTCCGGGTTCTCAAGCACAATCGTGCCGTCGGGTTGAACGAGAGCGCCCGTTCCCGAACCTTCGATGTCGAACCCGAATAGCGTGTTTACGGGCACGACAAGTGAGAGGGGGCCGCTCACGAACGTGTAGCGGTTCGAGATTAGCGCGCTGTATTGGTCGTGAAACCCCGCGGGATCGAATTGAACGGTTCGGGTGATGAACTGTAACGTGTTGCCGGTGGCGGTCGCGGCCTCCGGGTTCTGGTTGATGATGGTTCCACTTGCGTCGACGTCGAACGTGATGGGGCTTGTGCCCCCGGCGAAGTCGATGGTGTGATTCGTCGTGGACGGGAAGACTCCGAACGACTGATATCCGAAGGAGTCGGAGAAGGACTGGCTGACATCGCTGCGGTAGAAGCCGGTGTAATCGCCCGGATCGATGTTGATCGTGACCGTGTTGAACTCGAGGGTGCGGAACCCGCCGGTTGCGAGGCTCGCGTTCCGGCTGGTCACGTTACCGTCGGCGTCGGTGTCGAACGCGAAGTACAGCGACGGCGAGAGCCACAACTGCGCTCCGGTGACACCGGCAACCACATTCACGGGGCCGGGGCCGAGGTGCTGTTCGTCGCCCGCGACCCACCAGATGCCGCTGTAGTTTCCGATCACGTTCATCGCGAACGTGCGGAACGTGACCGCGCTCCCGCTGGCGGTGCTCGAAGCGGCGTTGCTCACGCTCACGTTGCCGCTGGCGTCGGTGGTGAACGGCGTAACGAGCGCGCTTTCGGCCCACAGCTGCGCGTCGGCCACGCCGCGAATGACCGTCACCTCGTCCACGCCGCGGTGTCCGTCGTCGCCCGCGACCCACCACGACCCCGTGTACGCGCCCGGATCGACCGTCAGTACCGACGTGTTGAACGTGACCGTGCTCCCAGTCGAACTGCTCGACACCGCGTTGCTCACGGCCACGCTGCCGCTGGCGTCGGTGTCGAAGAGCGTTACCAGCGCGCTTTCGGCCCACAGTTGTGCGCCGGTCACGCCTCGGATCACGTTCACGGTGTCGGTGCCGCGGTGTCCGTCGTCGCCCGCGACCCACCACGACCCCGTGTACCCGTTCGGGTTCACCGTGATCGCGGCGGTCTGGATCGTGATCGCGTTCCCGCTCGCGACCGTTGCGGCGGTGTTCTGGACACTCACGTTCCCGCTGGCGTCGGTGTTGAACCGCGTAACGAGGGTACTCTCCGCCCAGAGCTGAACGTCCGTTGAACCGAGCGGCACGTCGACGTTCGCGATCCCGCGGTGCCCCGGTTCGCCGGCCAACCACCACGCACCGGTGTACGCTCCAGGGTCGACGGTCACGACCGCCGGGGCGAGCCGGTCCTCCAGCGGTTCGAGCGCGAGTGCGGCCCGGCGTGGCCCGGTCCGGCCCGAGATCAGCAGCTTGGCCCACCAGCGCATGTGTCGTACTCCGTGAGCGGGTGCCCGTGCGATACGGGCGACGGCCTACTTTTTTTCCGGAATCTTCGCCAGCTCCGCCTCCGCCTGTTTCTTCAGCGCGGAACCGGCGGGCGCGGCGGCCACCGCCGCGCGGAACGCGTGCGCCGCATCAGTGAACTTGCTCTGCCGCAAGTACCGGTGACCGATCGCGTACGCCAGTGAGCCCAGAACCGCGGGGTCGAAGTGCTTCTCCACGCCCGCCCAACTCGCGGGCGTCCACCCGCCTTGCACGAGTGCGTAGAGCACCAACATCTGTTCCAACCCCAACCGGCCCTCGGCGAACTGGCGCAGGCTCCCGGTGACGAGGGCGTTGAGCACCGCGTCCTGTTCCGGTGTGGCGGTTCCGCCCAGCGCGATCTCGCGAAGCAGTTCCACACCGGAGAAGGTGACGATCTGTGTGGCGTAGTCGCGGAACGAGTTGGTCTGAAACGCGAACCGCCAAAACTGTTCGCGACCGGCCGGCTTCTTTGCGCTCGCGCGCATCACCGCGGCCAGCGCACGCAGGTCTTCGGGCTTCACCTTCTTGGAAGCCACCGACCAGAGCGGGCCGAGTTGCGCCTTCAACAGGTTCACCGCGAGCAGTTCGAAGTCGGCGTCTTCGAGCGTGTCCGAGAGGAGGTAACAGGCGACGTTGGTCATCATGCCGATCCCGCCGCCGACCTCGCCCAGGACGTTCGCGTCCGAGAACGTGGCGCGCGTGCGGCCGGCGAGCCACGCCGCTTTCGCGCCGGCCGCGTCCCCGCGGCGATCGAGCAACAAGCCGAGCATGAGGCTCGCGTCGGCGACGCTGCGCGGGGCCTTCTGTTCGAGCGGAGCGGACGTCAAGAAGTCGCGCAGGTCCTGTTCCGCGTCGCTCATCTTCCCCAGCGCGGCGTTCAACCGGGCGCGTTCGATCAGGAGCTGATACTCGTACGCGCGGAACACGCGCGGCGCGGAGAAGATCCGCGCGGTGACCTCCTCCAACCCGGCGAGCGGCGTCCCGTTCTCGCGCGTGACCCAGCCGTACTCGGCCGCGATAATGGTCCCCATCGACGTGGTGACGTCGCCCGGCGGATAATCGCGGCCGAGCCAGTCGCGCAGCAGCGGCGCGGCGCGGGCGCGCACATTGGGGTCCGACGACGCGCGCAGCGAGCGGACGAACTGCAATCGGGTCCAACTGATGAGTTCGAGGCGCACCCCGAGTGCTTCCTCCGCGCGCAAGAGGCGCTCGACTTTTTCGACCCGGCCGGGGTCATCTCGGAGGAGGCCCAGACCGCCGGCCCCGATGCGGTACGGGAGCAGGATCTCGTTGCGGACGTCTTCGGGCAGCCGCGCGAGAACGTCGCCTTGCGCGGCGTTCCGGGCCGCGAGTCGGTCGAGGATCTCGTCGGCGGCTTCGAGCTGCTTGCGCCGCGTGTGGGCCGCGATCAGGTAGCACCCCGCCAGCGGCGCGAGCGGTTCGGCCCGGTTCTCGTACAGTTCGCGCAGGCGCTCCGCGGCCTCGTCGTCGCGCCGCAGCGCGAGCAGCGCGACACCGACTTTCAGCCGGGCCTCAGACCCCGCCGCGCTCGCGCCCGCGCGCAGCGCCTCTTGTCGGTAGAACTCCAGCGCCGCCGCGAACTCGCCGGCCAGGAACAGTTCGTCGCCGCGCTCCAGCGGGCTGACCACCGCGGCCGAATCCTCGCGCCAGCCTTCCACGCGCGCGACGCGCACGTTGGCCGGGCCGATCACGGCGAACGCCCCGCGGCCGGTGACCGGGAACAGGTCGTGGTACTTGATCGGCGGCAGTTGGTTCACCTGCGCGAGCACCTGATCGCGGGCCCGCTGGATCGTGACCGTGAGCGGCCCGGTCCCGAGCGCCCCCGCGGGGACCGCCTGCTCGCGCACCAGTTGCGCCCCGCGGTACAGTTGGACCAGCACAACGGCCCCCTGCTTGCGCGCGTCGGCGAACGTCGGGGGCGCGAGTGTCGGGTGCCCCGGCACACCCGGCGCGAGCACCAGCGCGTACCCGCCCCTGGCGCTGGGCGGAACGCTCACGGCCGCGCCCACGCGCCCGTGCTGATCCCAGCCCGCCGCGAACTTGACGGTCAGTTCCGCACTCGGGCCCGTCGTGACGCGCGTCAGGTGCATCGGCACACCGTTGTCCCCCGCCAGCGCGCCGAACTCGAAGTACGACTCGGCGGCGAACGTCCGGGTCTCGCCGCCGCGCGCGGGGTCGAACGTGTCACCGGGACCGGTGCCCGGCGGCTCGACCAGGAACTCCCGGACGCGACCGCGGACCCGCTTCTGAAGCGCCGCGGTCAGCTCGGCCGCGAGCTTCGCGTCGCGCGGCTGCAGTCGGGCCGCCGTCGCGGTCACGTACGCCCGGTCCGCGTCGTCGAGCGTCGGCGCGCGGAGCCGCGCCGCGCCCGATTCGAACAGCTTCGCATTCACCCGCGCCGCGGCCTCGGCCCCGCGGTCCGGGGCGAGCGCGGCGAGCCGATCGGTCGCGGCGGTCGCGCCCCGCAAGCGCTCATCGGTCCAGTCGCCGCCTCGGGCCAACTCGTCGGTGATCTCGCGATCCAGTTTCGTGATCTCCGTTTCCTCGTCGGCCTTCGTCACCTTTTCTTTGGCCCAGGTGCTCCACTTTTGCACCGCGAGCACGGACCCGGCACCGACGATCAGCAGCACGAGCAGCGACGCGGCGGCGACGCGGTTGCGCCGGACCAGTCGCACGGCCCGCCGGACGAAACCGGAGCGGCGCGCGAGGATCGGTTCGCCGTTCGCAAACCGCTCCAGGTCGTCGGCCAGCGCCGCGGCCGATCCGTAGCGGCGCGCGGGGTCTTTTTCGAGACACTTCAGGCAGATCGTTTCGAGGTCGCGGTGTACGTTCGCCGCGAGCTTGCTCGGCGGCACCGGCTCTTCGGTCTGGACCTTCTTCAGCACCTCGCCGACCGGCCCCTGAAACGGCGGCCGGCCGGTGAGCATCTGGTAGAGGACCGCACCCAGGCTGTACACGTCCGCGAGCGGGCCGACGAGGTCGGTCGCGCCCGACGCCTGTTCGGGCGGCATGTACGCGGGGCTGCCCATGACCTGCCCGCTGTGGGTGACCTCGGCCCCCGTGTCGTTGAGGAGCTTCGCCAGCCCGAAGTCCGTCAGCACCGGCAGGTCGCGCTCGTGCTCCCGTCGCAGGATGATGTTTTGGGGCTTGATGTCGCGGTGGATGATCTTGCACTCGTGGGCGTAGGCCACCGCCCGGGCGACCGGGGCCAGCAGCGCCGCGGCCGGTTGCGGCGCGAACGGGCGCTCCGCGATGCGGTCGCGGAGCGTCGGCCCGTCGAGAAACTCCATCGCGATGAACGGGTTCCCGTCGCCGGCCACGTCCACGCCGTACACCTGGCAGATGTTGGGGTGGCGCAGCGCGGCCGCGGCCTGGGCCTCGCGCAGAAAGCGCAACCGCTGCTCTTCCGACGGGGCCCCCAGCGGGAGCTTGATCGCGGCGTCGCGCCGCAGCCCCGTGTCGCGCCCGTGCAGCACGTAGCCCATGCCGCCGCTCGCCAGCACGCGGAGCACCTGATAGCCGGGGATCGTCGGGATCGCCCCCACCTTCTCGCGGAGGTGCGTCGGAACCTGGACGCTCGGCGAAGTGCCCGTCGATGCGTTGTGGTCGACCGTTGTCGCGCCTTCTCCGGTCGTGGCCCGATCCGCCTCGTCGAGCAACGGGGCGAGCGGCGGGAAGCGGAGGCGCAGGTCGGCGGCGGGGAGCGGCGCGCCGGCACGCGCGCACAGCTCGCGAAACTCGTCGAGCAGGCCGCGCAGCGCGTCCGCGTCCGCGGCCAGTTCGGGGAACTGCTCGAAGTAGCCCCCGACCAAGTTCGGCCCCGCCGCGGTCGTCGTCCAGCGGAGCGCGAGGTCGGCGCGCACCAGCCGGGCGAGGACGTACGCCCGTTCGGGACCGTCGGCCGGTAGCAGGTCCAGGAAGCCGCGGGTTGGGGTCTGGCGGAACCCGCGCTCGTACCGCGCGACCACGTCTTCGGTCCGACGCGCGAGGGTGAGGTCGATGGTGTTCATGGCCGATCTCGGAAACGGGTTGCCACCACCCGTAACTCACCCGCGATTCGTGTGGGCTACAGGCAAGGATGTCTCGTTTTTGCTGATTCCGAGCGGCTCGCGGGAAGACCCCACGAACCGCGTCAACGGGTTGCCAAACCGGGCAACGGAAGGGACCGATTTGTGGAGAATTGTACCCGTCTCGACCGCCCCTTCCCAACGCATTCTCACAACCGCGCCGCACCGACTTCGCGGGAGAACCCGTATCCGGGCCGGTTGCCAACGGTGTGGGTCAGGCTGAGCCGGAGGACGCGGACCTTCGCCCGCGCGGTCGGTCGTCCGGCCGACCGAGTCGCGCTCGACCGCGACCAGCGCGTTCAGGTCCGGCGTCCTACGGGACAACTTCGGGGTGGCACACGACCGCTGGCCGCATTAGGTTAGCCGCCTGACGCGGCCCGATCACCCGGAACCCGGACATGGCGAAATCGAATCACCCCGCCGGGGGAGCGGCCCCGGTCGTGCGCGCGGCGCACGACGCGCGGGCCGCCGACAGCGCCCGCCCGGCGCTCGCGGTGACAACCGACGACAAGGGCCGCATCTTCTCTCACATCCGCCACAAGTCACTCGTCGAAACCCCGGAAGAGCGCGTCCGCCAAGCCTACGTCGTTACGCTGCACAACGAGTACGGCTTCGATCTCAACCAGATGGACGAGGAGCTACACACCACCGGCCGCGGAATGGCGAAGGCCCGCGCCGACATTGCCGTTTGGCGCACCCCACAGGACAAAACCGACCAGAAGGCCCCGCTAATCGTTGTGGAGTGCAAGTCGGACAACGTGACCATCACGGCCGCGGACTACGCGCAGGGCGAGGCGTACGCCCGCTACTGCGACGCCCCGTTCTTCGTCACCCACAACAACCGCGAAACGCGGTTCTGGCGCGTGGTGAAGGAGCGGATGCCGGGCTACGTCGAGGAGATCGAGAACGTCCCGCACGCGAACGCCAGCGACAAGGACATCAAGGAGCTAATCGAGAAGCTCAAGACGTTCAAGGAGGACGAGTTCGCGGACCTGCTCCACTCGTGCCACAACGTCATCCGCAACCGCGAACACCTCGACCCGGCCGCGGCCTTCGACGAGATCGCCAAGGTGCTGTTCGTGAAGGTCTGGGTCGAGCGCGAGTTGAAGGCCAAGCGGAGCCGCGTGAACCTGTTCACCGCAGATTTCCTCGACCAACAACTCGGCGCGCACCCGCTCAACGACCTGTTCCAGAAGACGAAGGAGGGGTACGCCGACGACAACATTTTCACCGCCGACGACCGCATCAACATCAAGTCCGCGACGGGCCGCGAGATCGTCCGCCAGCTCGAGCGGTACAACCTCTCCGACACCAGCGAGGACGTGAAGGGGATCGCGTTCGAGCGGTTCTTGGGGCGCACGTTCCGCGGCGAGATCGGGCAGTTCTTCACCCCGCGAACCATCGTCGAGTTCATGGTGCGGTTGCTGGCCCCGCGCGAGGGCGACGCGGTCTGCGACCCGGCCAGCGGGTCCGGCGGGTTCCTCATCCGGTTCTTCGAGCTGGTCCGCGAACAAATCCTCGCCGACGTGGACCGCGAGTACCGGGCGTTCGTCGCCGAACTGGACCGGAAGAAGCTCGCGGAGGAGAAGCGGGCCGAGCGGCTCCGCGCCCGGTACGCCGAGCTGCAAGCCACCATCGACCAGCGCAAGGAGGGGTCGCGGCTGTGGGCCCTCGCGAACCGCTGCATCTTCGGGTGCGACGCCAACGACCGCATGGCCCGCACCAGCAAGATGAACATGATCATGCACGGCGACGGCCACGGCGGGGTCCACCACCACAACGGGTTCATCAACGTCAACGGCATCTTCGAGGGCCGGTTCGACATCATCCTCACCAACCCGCCGTTCGGGGCCAACGTCGAACCGTCGGACCTCATCACCGAGGCCGACGTGAAGGCCACTCCCGACGCCAAGCGGCGCTACGCCGACCGGTACGGCCCGCTCTACCACGACGCGCAGGCCCGCGTCGAGGCCGCGAAGGGCAAGCCCATCGCCGCGCTGTTCGACCTGCCCAGGCGCGGCGGCGAGGGGAAGAAGCTCGGCAAGGTGAAGACCGAAATCCTGTTCATCGAGCGGTGCCTCGCGCTGCTCAAGCCCGGCGGCCGGCTGGGGATCGTGCTCCCCGAAGGCATCTTCAACAACCCGTCGCTGACCTACGTGCGCGAGTTCTGCGAGGACCGCGCCCGCATCAGCGCCGTCGTCAGCCTGCCCCAAGAGACGTTCCACTCGTCCGGGGCGTCGGTCAAAGCCTCGTTGCTGTTCGTCGAGAAGTTCACGACCGAGGAGCAAGCCGACTACGACGCGAAGCGGCTCGCGGCCGTTGCCGAAGTGGACGCGAAGTACGCGGCGGAGATCGCGGCCGAAACCGCCCGCCTCACTGCGGCCGTCGAAGCGGCCAAGACCGCGCGAAACAAGGACGCCCGCCGCGCGGCCGAAACCGAGTTGCGCGAGTACAAGCGGCGGATGGACGAGACGAAGGCCCGCGAGGCCCGCGCGCTCCTGAAAGAGCGGTTCGACTACCCCATCTTCCTGTACGAGGCGGAGAAAGTCGGCATCACGGCCACGGGCGAACCGGACGCCAACGAGCTGTACCCCAACGACCGCCTCCCCGCCGACCTGACGGCGGCCGACACCTGCCTCGAACTGTACCGCCGCTTCCGCCAGAACCCGGCCGCCTTCCTGCTCTCGGCCACCGCCGCGGGGGACAGCACATGAGCAATAGTACCCACACGCCTCGCGCCTTCGCGGTACGGTTCAAAGACCTCACCCGATGGGCGGTCGGTGCGTTCGTCGAAACGGGCTGGCGCTGGCCGGCGGAAACCATCCGCCCGTTGTCGGTGGCACTGACCCGAAAAGCCGTCGACGTAGATCGTGACGAGACACCGGACGAGAGTATTCGACTCGTCACGCTGCACTTCGACGGGGAAATGAGGCCGCGCGACGAGAGCGCGAGCGACGGGTTCAAGGGGCGGCTGTTCTTCGCCGATCCGGGCGACGTGATCTACTCCAAGATCGACGTGCGCAACGGGGCCATCGGTATCATCCCCGACGAGTTGGGCCGCGTTTGCGTGAGCAGTGAGTACCCGGTGTACGCGGTCGATCCGAAGGTTGCGGAAGCCCGGTATGTGAAGCTCCTGTTCCGTACCGCTGTGTTCCGCCGCAAGATCAACAGCATGATTAGCGGAGCGAGCGGGCGGAAGCGCGTCCAGCCCACCGACCTCGAAACGGTCAGCGTCCCGTTTCCCCCGCTGCCGGTACAGCGGAAGATCGTGGCGGCGTGGGAAAAGGCGCGGGCGCACGCGACGACGACGGCCACGAAGATCGCCCATCTGGAGCGCGACACCGAGGCCCGCTTCCTGGCCGACTTGGGGTTGAAGGCTCCCGAAGCCGCAACGCTTCCCAAAGCCTTCGCAGTCCCGTGGAAGGACTTGGAGCGATGGGGCGTTCAGTCCAATCAACTCGCCGCGACGGGCGTTGACATCTCTCGGTGCAAGTTTCCCATTACCACCGGGCGCGATTGTCTGGCCGAAATCAAGCACGGCTGTGGGGCCAGCCCGTCCCCACTCCCGACGAAACTGGAAGTCCTGAAAATCAGCGCGGCAACGCGCGGGGCATTTCGCCCGGAAGAACGGAAGTACGCCTTCGATGTGGCCCGCTACCGTCGGGAGTTCGACCTGAAGCGCGGCGATGTCCTGATGTGCCGCACGAACGGCACACTGGGACTCGTCGGCATGTCGGCGCTTGTCGAAGCCGACATGCCCGACCTCATTTTCCCAGACAAGCTGATTCGCGTTCGGTGTAAGGCCGATGTGCGGGCCGCGTTCTTTTGGAAGCTGGTTCAGATGCCCTTCGTTCGCTCGCAGCTCGAATCGGCGGCGCGAACGGCCGTTGGCAACTACGCGATCGGAACGGACGACATTTGGAGCCTACGGTTGCCGCTTCCGCCACAGTCCGTTCAGGACGCGATGATGAAGCGCGTCGATGCGGGCCGGGCCGAGATCGCCAAGCTGAAGGTTGAGGGGAAGGCCCGCGCGGAGGCGGCGCGGGCGGATGTGGAAGCGATGATCTTGGGCACGCGGCCGGTGGAGTAAGTGTGAAACGCTTCGGCCGAAAGGGGTTTTCGTCGCAATCGGGCAAGGGTGACTGACGGG
>SXHE01000733.1 GCA_005773755.1 Planctomycetia bacterium | reverse complement strand
GAAAGGGCGCGCTCGCCTGCGGCTCGCGGCTAACTGTTGGATGATCGACAATGTCCCTGCCGCTCTTCGCCATGCACATTTCCGACGGCGCGCTCGCCACGTCGTGGCGAGCGTGCGGGTTCGCGGGACTGGCAGTTCTGTTGGTGATCGCGGCGTGGCGCGTACGCGAAGAGGAGATCCCGCGGATCGGCGTGCTGGCGGCGGCGTTCTTCGTCGCGGCCGGGGTTCACGTCCCGCTCGTGGTGATTCCGGCCACGGTCCACCTGATCCTGGACGGCTTGATGGGCGTGGTGCTAGGCCGGCGCGCCCCGCTCGCCATCGCCATCGGCCTGACGCTGCAATACTACCTGCTCCAACACGGGGGCCAAACGACCATCGGCATCAACACCTGCACGGTGGCCCTGCCCGCGGTCGCGGCCGGGATGCTGTACCCGGTGCTGCGGCGACTGGGCGCGTCGGCGTTCGCGCGCGGGGTGCTGCTCGGCGGCGGGGCCGTCGCTGCCACCGCGGTCCTCGACTTCTTCGTGCTGCTGTGGGGCGGAAAGGAGAACTGGGAGCGCCTGGCGCAGGTGCTGCTGCTGGCGCACGTGCCCGTGGTGATCGTCGAAGGGCTGATGCTCGGCGTTCTGGTGCGCTACCTGGAGAAGGTGAAGCCGGAGCTGTTGGGGTCGCGTGGCGAACGGCCGGTGTAAGCCGGCCGGTTCTTCCGCGTTGCTCTCACCGGCCGGCTTACACCGGCCGTTCGCCTAGCACCGGAAAGATCTCCTCGAACGGCACTTCCCATTGGCCGATGCCGACGCTCACGGTCACGGTCTGCTTCTTGGCGTCCACCTTCACCACGCGCCCGGTCGTGCCGAACCGCTGGACTGTCACCACGGTGCCGGCTTTCAGGTTCGAGCGCAGCTCGTTCAGCGCGGCGCGTTCCGCGGCCTCCTTCGCCAGTGCGCCGCGCTCCTGCTCGAACGCGGCCCTCTCGCGGTCGGCCTCGTGCCGCGCCGCGAGCGCCTCCACCTTCGCCTGCTCCGCTTCCAACCGCAGCTCTTGCAGGCGCGCCAGTTCGCCGCTCTTGCCCTTGCGCTTCTTGAGGTAGCGGTGGGCCTTCTTCAGCAGCGCTTTCGGAAGCTTCAAGCGGCGGGCGATCTTGAGCGCGTTGCTCATTCCGAATTGGCCGATGTGCAGCCGGTACGTCGGCCGCATCGTCTCGATGTCGAACTCGACCGCGCCGTTCTCCGCGCGCTCGTTGTTGAAGGCGTACGTCTTCAGGTCGCCCAGGTGCGTCGTCACGATCGCGCGGCAGCCGACCTCGTCGAGCTGATCGAGGATCGCGCGACCGAGCGCCGCGCCCTCGGTCGGGTCGGTGCCCGCGCCGAGTTCGTCCAGCAAGATGAGGCTCTGGTTGTCGGCGACCTTGAAGATGGAGGCGATGCGCGAGACGTGCGAGCTGAAGGTGCTGAGCGACTGTTCGAGGCTCTGTTCGTCGCCGATGTCCGAGAGGATGTGTCGGAACACCGGGACCAGGCTTCCTTCGCCCGCGGGCAGGTGCATCCCGCACTGCGCCATCAGGCACAACAGCCCGGTCGTCTTCAGCGTGACCGTCTTGCCGCCGGTGTTCGGCCCCGTGATGACCAGCAAGTTGAACCCGATGCCGAGGCGGATGTCGATCGGCATGACCTTTCGCCCCTCGACCGGCTCGCTCCTGAAGAAGCTGTCGAGCAGCGGGTGACGGGCCTGTCGGAGCCAGAGCCGGCCCTCGTCGTTCACGTCCGGCGGGTACATGTCGAAGTCGCGTGAGTAGCGGGCCTTCGCGCAAATCAGGTCGAGCTTCGCCATCACTTCCAACGAGTACACCAGCGGCTTCGCGACGCGGCCAACTTCACTACTGAGCCGGCGCAGTACCCGCTTCACCTCGCGGTCCTCGTCGGCTTTGAGCTGCACACGATCCGCACTCAGGCCGGCAATGCTGGCCGGCTCCACGAAGATCGTTTCGCCGGTGTTGCTGACGCGATGCACGACGCCGGGCACCTTGTGCCGGTAGTTCACCGACACCGGCAGCACGTAGTGGTCGCCGTGGACGGTCGCGTTCGGGTAGCTCAGAACTTTGCGTAACTCTGGGTCGCGCAGCAGCCGGCGGATCTCGGTCTTCACCTTCTCGTCGAGGTCGTAGAGTTTCTGGCGCACGGCGGCGAGGTCGCGGCTGGCCATATCGAGGACGTGCCCGCGGCCGTCGATGCAGCCGCCGATGCTTTTGCCGACCGTGCCGAGGTCTTCGATGCCGCTGAGGTGGTCGATGAGGCCGGAGAGGTGTTCCGCGAGGCGCATTCGGTAGCGGTACATGGCCCCGGTGCAATTGAGCGCCTCCGCGACCTCGATCAGTTGCTCCGCGGTGAGCATCGTGCCTATGGCCGCGCGGCGGGCGATCAGCCGTACGTCGTGCAACCCGCTAAAGGGCGGCGGCTGGTTCAGCCCCAGCGCCGTGACCATTTCCGTGACCAGCGAGATCTCTTTGCGGACGACGGCAATGTCGGTGCTCGGTTCGAGCTGGCGCGCGAGGTCGCCGCCGAGCGAGGAGGCGGTGTACCCGGCGAGCAGGTCGCGGAGCTTGTCGAAGCCGAGCAAGTCGAGGGTGTGAGCGTCCATGACGGCGGCCGGCGCGCTTTCTGCGTCGAGGGTAATCATCCCCGCTGAGACACGCCGCCGGAAAGCGGGGTTCGCGGAAAGGGAATTGTACGCATCGGGGGAACCTAACCCCCCAACCCCCTTCCCTGAAGGGAAGGGGGAG
>SXHE01000732.1 GCA_005773755.1 Planctomycetia bacterium | reverse complement strand
TCCAAGAAGAAACAGAGGCGCGCGCCGACGCGGAGCGCACGCGCGCCGACGCGGAGCGCCAGAAGGCCGAGCGGCTGTCGGCGCGGCTGCGCGAGCTTGGTGTCGATCCCGACGGCGTGTGACCTTCACTTCACCTTGTACACGATGTACGCCGGGTCGATGTGTTCCACTTCCAGAAAGCCCGCCGCGATGGGCTTCGTCGCGGGAGCGACGACGTGCGTGACGCCCTCGGTCTTCAACCGCTTGTGGTAGTAGTCGGGGTTGTGGACCCAGTTGGCGTAAAAGTCGACGGCGCGAGTCATCCGCCGGTGCCACTCCAGCACTTCCGCTGGCGCGTAGGGGACCGACTTGAAATCGACGTACGCGCACGCGCCGGTCGCGAGCCGGAAGCGTTGCAGATCGACCGGAATCTGGTTCGTGCCGGGCTTCGCGCGCGGCGGCGGGGCGAAGGTGTTCGACACCGCCCCGCGCCCGCTTCCCGACGTGAACTGAACGGGCAGCAGGTATACGTTGCCCGGCTTCGCAGTCGCGCGGACGTGAGTGTACAACTCGGTTTCGTCCACCATCCGGTAGCCGAGTTTGTACGCGGTCACGACCACTCCACCGGCGACGAGCGCGATTAGCAAGCCGAGCGCGAGTCGCACGCCCCACCTGCCCGGCGGTCGCCACGCCACCACTTTCGCTGCGATCACGGCGGTCGCGACGGGCACCAGCAGCACAGAGATGCGCCACGGGAACATCAGGGCCAGCGCGTTGCTGCGCGTCGCGAGC
Organism: Planctomycetia bacterium; assembly: GCA_005773755.1. Classification (GTDB taxonomy): domain Bacteria; phylum Planctomycetota; class Planctomycetia; order Gemmatales; family Gemmataceae; genus Gemmata. The sequence goes on along the minus strand of SXHE01000732.1, from coordinate 7,593 downwards.
TGAACGGCGGTAAGCAGCGCGCACGCCCCGGTTGCCACCGCCAGCGGCACGACCGCGCGCGTTCGGCGCAGCGGCACCAGCCCCGCGGCCATCCACACCAGTTGTACCCCGGCGAGCCAGTCGAACCACCGCGCCGGCACGCTGTGGTGCGGGATGCGCACCTGCGCCAGAATCCGGCGTGCCTCGGCCGCGGAGTACGGGTCGTTCTCCGTGAACGAGCGGACGTTGTACCCCACCGCGGGCGCGACCACCGCGAGCGCGATCAGCCCGACGAACGCGGCCTTTCGCCACTCGCCGCGGAGCGCCAGCGCGGTCATGATGCCGACTGTGAGCAGCGCCGCGTGTAGCGCGTACGTTCCGTGAATGGCGACCGTCAGCGCGACCAGCGCCGCCGCGAGGTACGCGCGCCCGTGCGCGAACGCCGCGACCGCGACCAGCAGCAGCACGCCGAACGCGGACGGCTGGAGGCCCGGCCCGATCAGGTACTGCGCCGCGAGGCCGGCTTGCAGCAGCCAGGGGTAATCGCCGCCGGTGAGCTGGAACGACGCCCACCGCACAATCGCCGCGTGTGCGGCGGTGAAGAGCGCCGCGAACACGACCCGCTGCGCCCGCGTGTCTGCCGCGCCCGGCAGCGCGGCGACCAGCCACCGCGCCGCGAGGAAGTAGCCCATCAGCAGCGCGAAAAACGCCGGTTGCAGCAGCCACTCGTGAACGCGGTACGCGCAAGCGACGAGAGCCGAGAACAGCGGCGTCGGGTCGCGCGTGTTCGCGAGCCAGTCGTGCGCCAGGTGCCCGTGCCCGCCCCACGCGGCCCCGTGCAGCAGGTACTGGTTCTGGTTCGAGAAGTACAGCGGCGACTGGGTGTGCGCCACCGCGAACGCCGCCGCGAGCACGAGCGGTTCGAGCCACCAGCGCGAAGGTTTGGGTTCGGCCATGCGAATGTTCTACGAGGCGCGCCGGCTCACACGAGCGCGCGGGGGCCGAACCGCTTCTTGAGGGCCGTGCGGCCGGCGGGGTGAACCGGAGTCGCGCACAGGTGGTTCAGCCCTTTCAGGTGCGGGCAGCACGCGATGGCCTTCGCCGCGCTCGTGGTCATCCGGCTTTCGATCAGGTGGAGCATGTCGATGCGCTCCGCGGCGGGCCAGTTGGTGAGCGCTTCGACGGCGGCCTCGTTCAGTTCGCTTTGCGCGATGTACAGCACCGCCGGCGGGCGGTCGCCGAACCCGCGCACCAGCCGCGGGATCGCAGACGCCGCGAGTTGGTTGTCGTCGGCGTCGAAGTACATGAGGTCGGCCAGGCGCGGGCTGGCGGTCAGCGCGGTGATGTCGTTCGCGGTGAGGCGCGAGCCGTGGAACGCGAGCACCCGCAGCCCGCCCTTCGGGGCGCTCGCCAGCGCCGCGCGGTCGAGGCCGCGCACTTGGTTGTAATCGAGGTCGAGCACCGCGAGGTTCGCGAGGTGCGGCGAGGCCAGCAGCGCCGACGCCCCGGCCCCGCCGATCCGGTTGTCTTGCAGGTCGAGGTGCCGCAACCCGGCGAGGCCGGGGGCCGCCGCGAGCAGGATCGCGTCGTCGTCACTCAGGTTGCTCTCGCTTAGCGCCAACGTGCGAAGGGTCGGGCAGTTGCCCACGTCGGCCATCTGGAGCGCGGCCTCCGAGACCGGGCCGCTCAGGTGCAGGCGCGTCAGGCCGCGCATGAGCTTCGAGCGCGCCAACCGCGTTACCAGTTCCGGCGGAACCGCGGCGCTCGTGGTCAGCGTCAGCGCGCGCAGACCGGTCAGGTGGCGCGAGTCGGCGAGGGCCGTCAGTGCGCGGTTCGCGTCGCTCGCGTCGTCCGTCAGCCCGACGGTCAACCCACGGAGTTGGGCCGCGTCCGGGTGCGCCACCATCGCGCGGAACAGGCCCGCGTTTTCCGGCGGGCCGAGATGGATCGTGAGTTCGCGACACCAGCGCCCGAGGCCGCCCTCGGCCAGATCGCGCCCGCTCGGGCCTGGGGTGAGGGCGAACGCGGTGGCGCTCACCGGCGGGCAGTATTCGGTCAGCGCGGGCAGTGCGGCCAACAGGCGCTCGCCGTCACCGAGGTGCATCCCGTCGGGAAAGCCGCGGTGCGTGCCCTCGTCCCAATGGCCGCCGACAAATCCTTTGGGCCGGCCGGTGTTGCGGGCCTTCTTCGACGGGCCGCGGGCGCGGTCCGCGAGCTTCCGTAACTCGATGCGGCGGCCCACTTCGGGGTCGACGCGGTCCCAGCGCACGCCCTTTAGCGATTGGTCGTCCTTCTCGGTGAAGAAGTGGTGCAGCGCCGCCGCGGCGCTGCCGTCGTCGCGCAGCCGCGCGAGTTCGCACTCGGCGCGGATGAGCGCGGCCCACGACGACGGCGACATGCCTTTCTTCGGCTTCGGGTCCGGCTCGTTCTCGTCCAGCCAGTCGGCGAACACCAATCGCGGCGTGTCGTCGTCGGGGGTGGCGCGGATCGCGGCCAGGAGCGCGTCGCGTTCGGTCACGGGGGCACCGCCGTGGGAGACGATGTGTGCGGCACGCGGTTGTTGTACGCACCGCTCAGAAAGTGCTCCAGACGCACGACGGGTCGTTGAACCGCGTGCGAAGGACCTCGAGCGTCTCCTTGTCGGCCGGGGCCGCGGAGAAGTAGGCGAGGGCCGCGAGGTGCGGGCTTTCGGCCAGTGCCTTGGCTCCCGTCGCCGTGACCTTGACGCGCCACAGGTCCAGCACGTTGGTGTTCACCAAGCCGGGGGCCTTTGCCAGCGCCTTGATGTCGGCCGCGCCGAACTCGGCCGCCTGGAGCCGCAGAACCGCCGGGGTGCGCGCCTCAATCGCGGCGAACACTTCCGCGACCGCGTCGCGCGGAAGTCCGTAGCCGCCGTCGAAGCACAGGAGGTTCGGGAACCGCCCGTCGGCGAGTAGCGCGGCGACCGTTGCGGGAGACGACTTGGCCTTTGCGAACGACGCGACCCGCAGGTCGGCCGGCGGGAGTTCGGCGAGCGCCGCACGGTCGAGGTCGAAGGTGCCGGATTGCACTTGGAGCACGACCAGGTCGCGCAGGTGAGGGGACGCGAGCACCGCGCCCAGCCCACGCGCGGTGGCCGGTGCCCCGAGTTCCAGTTCGCGCAGGCCCGCGAGCCCCGGTGCGGCGGCCAGCGCGAACAGGTGGTCGTCGGTCGCCGCGCCCCACTCGAGCGACAGGGCGCGCAGCGCGGGCAGCGCGGCCAACACCGCGGGGGACGGGACCGCCTCGGCGTTGGTGAGGGTCAGCCGCGTCACCCCGCGCAGGACCGGCGCGCCGAACAGCCGGTCGCGCAGCTCAATCGGGGACTCGAAGTCGGACCGGAAGGAGAACGAGTGCACCCCGGACAGGTGCGTCGCGTCGGCGAGCGCGGGTAGCGCGCGGTCGCACTCGTCCCCGTCTTCGGAGTGTACGGCGAGTTCGCGGATGCCGGCCGCAGCCGGGTCTTGCGAGAGCGAAATGAGCAGGTCCGTGGGCTCGGGTCCGGCCAGCACCAGCGACAGACCGCGGCACCACGTCACGAGTTCCGGTGCGGGCCCGGTCGGCGCGACCCCGCGCTCGAACTCGATCCGCACGCGCGGGCACGACCGGGATAGGTCCGGCAGCGCGGCAGCGAACAGGTCCCAGTCCGTTACCGCCACCGAGGCGGGGAACCCGCGGTGGGTCTCGTCGCTCCACTCGATGCCGGTTGCGGCCCCGTCGGGCAGCGCCGCGGCGCGGGCCTTCGCCGACGCCTTTCGGAACCGCTCGGCGGTGCGGTGCAGCTTCACCCGTGCGACCATCTCGGGCAGCGCGCGGGCCCAGCGCACCTTGGAGAGCGCCTGATCGTCCTGCCGGGCGCAGTACTCGTACACGGCCGCGGCCGCGGAGCCGTCTTGTTGGAGGCGCGTCAACTCACACTCGGCGCGAATCAGCGCGGCCCAAGCCGACGGCGCGCCCTTGCGCGGGCGCTTGTCCGGTTCGTTCGCGTCGAGCCAGTCCGCGAACGCCAGGCGCGGGGCGTCGTCGTCCGGGTTCGCACAGACGGCTGTGAGGAGGGTGCTTCGGTCGGGCATGGGCTACCGCCGTTCGTAGAAGTTGCCGGGCAACCGGCGAACCACTTTCTTGATTTCCAATTGCATCAGAGTGCGCGACAGCTCGCCCGCGGACAAGCTCAGTTGGCGCACCAGTTCGTCTGCGTGACGCTTGGTGTCAAGCGCGTCATAAATCCGTTGCTGGGTCGCATCCAGTGACGGCCGCGGCGCGGGCGGTGGCTCGGGCGGGGCGTCAGCCCCCTGTTCGGCCTGCGGCCCCCCATCGAAGTCGATGGCGGGCGTCGCCCGCGGGCGCGGCGCGAGGTTGTATTCGTGCGTCGCGATGCCCTTCAAGTCTTCGATCAGGTCGTCGGCGTTGCGGATCAGTCGTGCGCCCTTGCGGATCAGTTCCAGGCAGCCGGCGCTGGCGGGGCTGTCGGCGTTGCCCGGCAGCGCGAACACCTCGCGCCCTTGCTCCGCGGCGTGGGTCGCGGTGATGAGCGCCCCGCTCTTCTCGCCCGCTTCGACAACGATCGTCGCGCGGCTCAGCCCGCTAATGATGCGGTTCCGCGCCGGGAACATGCCCGGCAGCGGCTCCGCGCCCATCGTCGCCTCGGTGATGAGCGCGCCCTGCTTCCAGATGGCGTCGGCGAGGTCCGCGTGTTCCGGCGGGTAGATCGCCGACAGCCCGCCGGCCAGCACCGCGATGGTGCGCCCGCCGGCGTCGAGCGCGGCCCGGTGCGCCGCGCGGTCGATCCCGCGCGCCAGGCCGGAGACGATGGTGAACCCGGCGCGCGAGAGATCGCGGGCGAGTTGTTCCGTCATTTTCAGGCCGTACGGAGTCGGCTTGCGCGAGCCGACGATGCCGACGGCGTTCACGTCGGCCGGGGACCACGTCCCGCGCATGTACAGCAGTGGCGGCGGGGCGACGACGGACGCCAGCGGGGGCGGGTAGCCGGGGAAGCCGAGCGGCACCGCCCGCACGTCGAACTCGTCCAGCAGCGCGAGTTCCTTCGAGATGTCCACGTTGCGCAGCGCGGACGCCAGGGCCGAGGCCAGTTTCTCGCCGATGTGCGGGATTGCGAGCAGCTCGGCCGCGGTCGCCCGGCGGGCCGCCGCGGCCGAGCCGTACCGCTCCAGCAGCGCTGCGGTCAACTTCGGTCCTAAACCCGGCACGAGAGCGAGGGCCAGGTGCGCGTGAAGTTCGGCGGTGTCGGGTTGGTCGGACATGGTCGGGGCGTTGTGGGGGCGGGATTCCGACGGCGCGTAACCATATACCTACTCGACAGGTGGGGCGACCGGAAGCCCCCGTTCCCGGCTAGCGTCGAACTGCCGCGTCGCGCATAATGCGGCCATCCAAAGGAATCAGGAGACGGCCGTGTTCGGCAACGGCAACAACCACAAGCTGAAGATTTTCAGCGGGCGCGCCAACCGGCCGCTCGCGGAGGGCATCGCGAAGGTGCTCGGCGTGCCGCTGGGCCGCGCCACCCTCACCGACTTCCCCGACGGCGAAACCGGCGTCCGCATCGACGAGGACGTGCGCGGGCGGGACGTGTTCGTCGTCCAGCCCACCTGCACGCCGGTCAACCAGCACCTGATGGAACTGCTCATCTTGCTGGACGCCTTCAAGCGGGCCAGCCCCGCGCGCATCACCGCAGTGCTGCCGTACTACGGGTACGCGCGCCAGGACCGCAAGGACAAGGGCCGCGTGCCCATCTCTGCGAAGCTGGTCGCCAACCTCATCACCCGCGCCGGGGCCGACCGCGTGCTGGCCCTCGACCTGCACGCGGCGCAGATTCAGGGCTTCTTCGACATTCCCGTCGATCACCTGTACGCGGCCAAAGAGCTGGCGAAGCACTTCCGCAGCCTGAACGTCCCGCCGGGCGATCTGGTCGTGCTCAGCCCGGACGAGGGGAGCATCAAGAAGGCGCTGGACTTTAAGGGGCACGTGGGCGGCGACCTGACCATTGCCAACAAGCGCCGAACCAGCGCGACCGAGATCAAACACGACCACATGATCGGCGCGCCGGTCGAGGGCAAGACGGTCGTGATCTACGACGACATGATCTCGACCGCGGGCACCATCATCGGGGCGATCAACGCGGCGAGCGCGGCCGGCGCGAAGGCCGTCTACGTGTGTGCCACGCACGGCGTCCTGTCCGGGCAGGCGATCGAGAAGCTGAGAACCGCGCCGATCACTCAACTCGCGATCACCGACAGCATCCCGCTGCCGGTGGAGAAGCAGTTGCCGTGCATCAAGGTGGTTTCGATCGCCGCGCTGATCGCCAACGCGATCCACCGCATCCACGGCAACGAGTCCATCAGCGAACTGTTCAAGGAAGAACCGCCGGGGAGCAAGGGCTGAGTCGTGGCCGGGTCGCTCCGCGGCCGGTAGTCTGAGCGCATCCCGATTCCGTGCGGTGTCCCGATGGCGAAGATGCGTGTCACGTGCCCGGCCTGCGACTCCGACCTGGAACTCGATCAAGCGTTCGAGGGGCAGGAGGTCGAGTGCGGGAGCTGTTTGCACCTCTTCGTCGCCCGCTACAACGGCCCCGCGGGCGGCGGGCGACCCTCGCCCGGTAGTCTCAAGATTCCCAGCGCGGGAACACCCGCGCGCAAGCCCCGCGACCCCGACGAGGATGACGACGACCACGACGAGAAGCCGCGTGCCAAGCGGCGCGACCCCGACGAGGATGGCGAGGACCGGCGCTCGAAACCGGACCCGGCAGACGACGAACCGCCGCCGCGCCGCCCGCTCCCGCGCCAGAACGAGGAGCACCGCGACTATCGCGGCGAGGACGAGGTCGAGTTCGACGACGACGAACTCGACGGGCCGCCCCCGCGCGGCACGAACGTCTACAACGGCGTCGCCACGGCCTCGCTGGTGCTCGGCATCATCAGCTCGTTGTTGATCCTCTCGACGCTGCGGTTCGCGTGCTGCTGTATGCTACTGCCGCTGCCGCTCATCAGCCCGTTGTCGCTCGCGTCGATCGTGGCCGGTGTTCTCGGTCTGAGGGCCGACAGCGAGCGCAAGCCGCTGGCCGCGGTCGGGCTGATCTTCGGCGTGTTGGGCCTGGGCTTCATCGTGCTCCAACTGAGCTTCGGCCTCGTCCCCGAGCAGAACCCCGCTCCGTGAGTGCCCGCTTCTTTCACCCGTCGGCCACCCGCTATGGCGAACATTCGCGTCACCTGCCCGGCGTGCAAGACCGTTCTCGAAATCGACACGAAGTTCGAGGGCGAGGAGATCGAGTGCGGGAACTGCCTGGAAGTGTTCAAGGCGGAGCGCCCGAAGAAGGGCGACGACCCGAAAATCGTCGTGATGGTTCTACCGGGTGCGGTTCCGAAGAAGACCAACAAGAAGCCGCCGTCGCGAAAGAAGCCCCGGGACGACGACGATGACGACGATGACGACTACTACCCGCCGTCGCGCCCGCGGCGCGGCAGCGGGCCGGGCGACGGGCCGGCGGTCGCGGCGCTGGTGCTGGGCATCATCGGGTTCGTGATCGCTTGCTGCTGGCCCATCTCCATCGGGATCGGGACCGCGGCGGTGATCTGCGGCAGCCTC
>SXHE01000731.1 GCA_005773755.1 Planctomycetia bacterium | reverse complement strand
GGTGATGCTGCCGATCAGCGCCTCGCACGCCTCCGTGTCCAGGAACTGCCCGCCGTTGAACGGGTCGAACAGCACCTCGTTGTTCCCCTCGACCGCCTTCGCGACGAAGTGGCCCGGCAGCCCCACGCCCACCACGTTCAGCCCGGCCCGCTGGCCCACCGCCACCGCCAATATGGACAGCGCGATCGGCAGCCCCACCTGCCGGTCGATCACCTTGTTCAGGTAGCTGTTGCGCGGGTCGTAGTAGTGGTCGGTGTTGCCGGCGAACCCGCACTCCTCGAACAAGAACGCGGACAGCTCCGCGGTGCGGGCCGCGAGCGAGCCGCGCAGCCGCGGGCGCAGTTGGTCGGCGAGTCGGTCGATCTTGCGCTGGTACGCGCGCGGGTTCATCTGGCTGTAGGCGTCGCGCGCGATCAGCAGCGACACGCGCGCCAGGTCGGTCGGTGCGTGCGGGTCGGCCGCGAGCGCCGCGAGTGCGGAACTGAGCTTCATAACGGTATTGTAGCCGCGGCCCGCGCGCAAAATGAAGCCGGGTTCGCGCCGCCGCGGCCTATGATGACTGTCCCCAATGTTGCGCGGAGACACTGTAATGCGAACGTGGCGCGTGGCCGCGGTGGTGGTGCTGGTGGCGACCGGGTGCGAGCCGCCGCCGCGCGGCTCCGACGAGCCGATGCCGACCGACGGGCCGAACCAGGTGGTGCTCAAAGTGCCGGCCATGACCTGAGCGACGTGACCCGCACAGGTGAGCGAGGCGCTCATCTCTCTACCGTGGGTAGAGCCGGACACGATCAAGACGGACATGAAGAAGCGGCAGGCCAAGTTCAAAGTGAAGGACGCCGCGAAGTTCAACCTGGACGAGATCAAGAAGGCGCTCGGTTCCCGCTACCGCGACGGTGCGAAACTGCTGACCGGACCAACGACACAATAGAGGCACCCATGCTCCCCAGTTTTGTGCGCCCGACGCCGATGACCGATCGGCTGTACGAGTACGTCCTCGCGGTCGGGGTGCGCGAGCCGGCGGCGTTCGTCGCGCTCCGCGAAGAGACCGCGAAGCTGGCCGAGTGCGAGTGGCAGATCGCCCCGGAGCAGGGGCCGTTTCTCGCCATGCTCGTGCAGCTCATGGGCGCGAAGAAGTGCCTGGAGATCGGCACCTTTACCGGTTACTCCGCGATGTGGGTGGCCGGGGCACTGCCCGCCGACGGCAAGTTGGTGTGCTGCGAACTGAGCGAGGTGTACGCGGGCATCGCCCGCAAGCACCTGACCGCGGCCGGGCTGATGCCGAAGGTGGAACTGAAGATCGCGCCCGCCGGCGACTCGCTCGCGCAGCTCATCGCGGGGGGTGCGGCGGGCACGTTCGACTACGCCTTCATCGACGCCGACAAGGGGCGCTACAACCTGTACTACGAGCGGTGCCTGGAACTGGTCCGGCCCGGCGGCATCATCGCCATCGACAACACGCTCTGGGACGGCAAGCCGGCGGACGACACCGTGACCGACCCGGACACGCTCGCCATCCGCGCGCTGAACGAGAAGGTCCACGCCGACGAGCGCGTGCAACTCAGCTTCCTCCCCTTCGCCGACGGCCTGACCCTGGCGCGCAAGGTGTGAGGCGCGATTGCTCGGCTACACAGATGCACATCGCGAACCTGCAACGGCGAGGGTGTGTCGGTAGCGCGCCGAAGCGTGCCCGGATGCAGGGTAACGCGGCTCGTCACCGGCGGAGATTCGGATGGAACTCGCGGAAGCGAAAGACCGGCTCAAGGCAATCGAGGGCGAACTCGCTGTCGCGCCGTTTGTCGAGTTTCACGCGTTCGAGTGTGAAGGCCGAACCCTGCACGTCGCCGTCACCGAGCGGCTGCGAAAGTATGCTCGCAAGGAAGGCGTGTGGCGCTCTCGCGAGATGCTCGTCACACTCAAGAACGCCGCTTACGGTTTCAACGAGCAGCACGCGAGGAGCGTCGGCGGTCGAGATGGTATCTTCGTCATGGACAGGACGTTCCGCCCGGCCAACGAGATGATGAGCAAGCTGTTCAATCGGTTCATCGACAATCCCGGAAGTGGGGCCGCGGAGTTGGCGGTTGCACTCGGTACTCCTCTGGCCGATTTACTGCCGGTGCGCCTCGTGTCACACCACTTGCGGTTGCTCGGTGTGTTGACCCGAAAGGACGACGCTGATTGGCTGGTGCTGGTGGATTGCGACCGATCCGAATAATCCGCGCGCCAAGCGGTCCTGCCGAAGGCTGGCTTCCGCCCTGAAGGGGCGGAAAACCACACACTGAACCGCAACGCGCGCGGTCCAGGGCAGAACCACATTGCCTTCTGGCCGTCGGGCCTCGCTCGCAGAGCCTCGCTCGACTGCGACCTACAGTCTCGCCCCTCACTTCACGCCGCTCTTCTCGCGGGCGGGGCGGAACTCGTCGCCGGGGTTCCACGTCGGCAGCCGGTCGGCGTTCGCGGCGGCGCGGGCCACGTCCAGCGCGAAGTCGGCCAGCACCACGAACCCCGAAAAGTCCCAGTCGGCTTGGAACTCGTCTTGCGGCGAGTGGTACGCCTTGTCGTTGAACTCTAGCAGCGCCTTGCGCACCTCGTCGTCGGTCTTCCCCTTGATCGTCTGCCCGGCCCCGACGGAGAACGCGGGCACGCCGGCGCGGGCCATCGAGAAGTGATCGGACCGGTAGAACACGCCCAGGTGCGCCCGCCGGTCCGGTTCGATCGCCAGCTTGTTTTTCTCCGCCGCGGCCTTCACCCACGGGAGCGCCGTCGTGCGGTCCGCGCCGGTCACGACCACCGACTCCGGCACGCCCAGCGGCAGGATCATGTCGAAGTTCAGGTTCAGCGCGGTCTTGCCCAGCGGCACCAGCGGGTTCTGCGCGTAGTACTTCGAGCCGAGCAGCCCCTTCTCCTCCGCGGTCACGGCGAG
>SXHE01000730.1 GCA_005773755.1 Planctomycetia bacterium | reverse complement strand
GTGGCCTTGAATGCTTCGGCCGCGGTGCGCTTGCTGTCGCTGAACACCCAGAACGGGTACTTGAACTCGGTCGCCTTCTTCGCAACTGTCGCGGGCACGTCGTCCGTCGGCACGACGGCCAGGAAGTTGACGCCCTTGGCCTTGTACGCCTTGTGCAACTCCGCGAGCGTGGTGGCGTAGCTGTTCGACACCGGGCAATCGAACGACAGGAACACAACAACGGTCGCGGTCTTGCCCGCGTAGTCCTTCAGCGAAGACTTGTCGCCTTCCAGGTCCGTAAACGTGATGTTGTCGATGGTCTTGTTGAGCCGATCCGTGCTGGGTGCGGGATCGGCGGCAACGACGCGCGCCACCGGGCCGGGAACAGCGACCAAGACCGCCGCGAGCGCAAGAAGCGGGAACGCGAAGCGAACGAGCCGAGACATGCGTAACCTCCGGTCGCGGGGCGCAAAAGGAAAACCCCCGCACACGGTTATCATACCGGGCGAGGGCAACAGGGGTTTCGCGTTCGGAGAACCCGGTGGCGGCTTCCGTCCGCTCAACAACGAGAAGGGCAGCAAGGTGCCCGCACTGGGTGGGCGTTGGGGAAGTGATCCTGCCGTTCGGATTCGTGATAAGGATTGTGCTCGTTCGCTGTGTAGAACGCATCCGCGAATCCGAACATTACCGCAGAACGCGCGCGCGCTTTGTGCAACTTTTCACAGGGATCAACCCCGCACGGGTTCCGGCGACTCCGGCGGTCAGTCCACATACAGGAACGCAGCCGAGTTCAGGATCGTGTGGCAGTAGTTCGCCAGCGCTTTTAGCTCGATAGTGTCGCGCGTGCTAGTCGGCTGTTGTTTTTCCCACGCGGCCGTGAGGTCGCGGAGCGCGGCGCGGCCGATTTCCTTCTCATCCGCGGTCGGCGCGCGCGACAGCGCGATCCAGTACGCGGCGTCGATCTGCTTCGCGCGGTCGTCGCCGCCGTCGCGCTTCACCCGCCGCGCGAACTCCAGCGCGAGCTGCTCCACGACGCCGTTGTTCATCAGGTGCAGCGCTTGCGGGGCGACGGTCGAGTCGCGGCGCTCGATGCAGTTGGGGTTCATCTGCGGGAAGTCGAACGTCTCCGCGTGCGTGGCGGGCTGCTTTCGCGTCTGCTGAACGTAGACGAGCCGCCGCCAGCCCTTCGCGGTGCTGGCGGGCGTAACGAGTCCGTCCTTGCGTACCTGAACCGGTACCGCCGGCCCGCCGACTTTGTCGTCCAGCTTCCCGGCGACGAACACCAGCGAATCGTACAAGGCTTCCGCGTCGAGGCGAACAAGCGGTGCGCGCGAGTAGAGCGCGTTGTTCGGGTCGTGTTTCTTCGCGTCGGCACTGATCGAGGACGACTGCTTGTAGGTCGCGCTCGTCATGATGAGCTTGTGGAGGCGCTTGAGGCTCCACGGCTTCGCGTCACCCCCGCCCTTGCGGGCGGGGTTCGCCAGTTCGACGGCCAGCCAGTCCAGTAACTCCGGGTGCGTGGGCGGGATGCCGGCTTTGCCGAAGTTCGCGAGCGTCGGGACAATGCCGGTGCCGAAGTGGTGCTTCCAGATGCGGTTCACCATCACGCGCGCCGTCAGCGGGTGGTCGGGTTGCGCCACCCAGTTCGCGAACGCCAGCCGTCGGCCGGTCTGCTTCGCGCCCGGCCACGGCGGTTTCACCTCGAAGGGCGTCTTGCCGTCGGTCAGCACGGAAGGCACGCCCGGCCCGACGAGCGCGCCGGGCATCAGGTAGTCGCCGCGCCGGTAGATGTACGTCGGCGACGGCTCGCCGCGGTCCCACACGACTTGAAGCTTGGGCTCGACTTCGCGCTTCGCCGCGGGCAGCTTCAGATTCTTGATCTCCCACTCGCGGCGCTCGAGCGCGGTGACGTACGGCAGCAATCGCGGCGGGGCCACGTCGATGCTCTCCGGGCCGATGCCCGGCTTGATCTCCGGTTTCAGCCAGTCGTACTCGTCCAGCGCGCCCTTGAACACCGCGACCAAGCGGTAGTAGTCGCGATGCGGGATCGGGTCGAACTTGTGCGTGTGACACCGGGCGCACTTCATCGTGAGGCCGAGCACCGCGGAGCCGAGCACGTCGATCTGGTCGGCCATCACCTCGACGCGGTCGGGGACGAACCCGGTGATGTTCGCCCACGTCGCGTCCGGCGTCATGCGCAGGAACCCGGTGGCGACGAGGTTGTCGTAGATTTGCGGCGTGATTTCCTGCGCGCGAACGTAGTCCGCGAGTTCGTCGCCCGCGAGCTGCTCGCGCAAGAACCGGTCGTAGGGCTTGTCGTCGTTGAAGCTGCGGATGACGTAGTCGCGATAGCGCCAGGCGTGCGGGCGCGGTAGGTCTTGCTCGCGCTTGCCTTCGCTGTCGGCGTAGCCGGCGAGGTCGAGCCAGTAGCGGCCCCAGCGCTCGCCGTACCGCGGGCTGGCCAGCAACTTGTCGATCATCTTCTCGTAGGCGTCTGGCGCTTTGTCCGCGAGGAACGCGTTCGCCTCTTCTGGCGTTGGTGGTAGGCCGGTCAGGTCGAAGTACGCCCGGCGCATGAGCGCGGCACGGTCCGCTTCCGGCGACAGCGCCAGCCCCTTCGCTTCGAGCTTCGCGAGGATGAAGGCGTCGATGGGGTGCGCGAGATTGGCCGTCGCCGGCAGCTTGGGGCGCACCGGCGGCTTGAACGCCCAGAAGTCGCGGTCCTTGTCGGTCACGAGCGGGTCCGGTGTCGTGGTCGCCACGTCGGGCTTCACGTCAACGACCGGCGCGCCGGCCGCGATCCACTTCGTCAGCGTGGCGAGTTCGCTCGCGTCCACCGGCTTCACGCAGGCTTCGACGAGCTTCTTCGCGGGGGGCATGTCGCCCGTGGAGATGCGCTTCACAACGAGGCTTTCATTCGGCTTGCCGGGCACGGCCGCCGGACCGGACTTCCCGCCGCGCAGCATCGCCTGCGGCGTGCGCAGGTCGAGGTTCGCCTCCTGCTTGTGCCGCCCGTGACACGCGGTGCAGTGCCGCAGCATGATGGGGATCACGTCGTGCTGCGTCAGCGCGACTTCGACCGCGGGCATCTTCGCGCCGTCCGCGATCCACTTGCGGAGCGTTTCGACTTCGGCCGCGGCGAGCGCGTCCTTTTTCGCGGGCGGCATCTCGCCCTTGTGAACCTTCTCGTAGAGCGAACTCTTTTCCGGCTTGCCGGGCACGAACACCGGCCCGCTCTCACCGCCCCTCGCGATCCCCGCGGGCGTGCTCAGGTCGAGGTCGCCGTACTTACGAGTCCTGCCGTCGTTGTGGCACTTCTCGCACTTCGCCCGGAGCAGCGGGGCGACGTCTTTGGCGTAGGTGGGTGCGTCGGCCCCGCGCGCGGCGTGTGCGACGAGAAGTGCGAGGAGGGAGAGCAGGTGGCGCATGGGTCAAGTGTACCGTGGCGAGCGGCGCGGGGGGGG
>SXHE01000729.1 GCA_005773755.1 Planctomycetia bacterium | reverse complement strand
AGGGTGACGCGGTACTTCTTCATGGCGGACTCCTTCGGGTCCGCACATCAGAACCGCCATAAGATCACCCCGCAACACAAAACGGTTGAGCTACTAGTTGCAGTTGGATTTTACGCTGAAGGCGTTGTATCCAATAGTCCAGGGTCAACACGCGCCTCGCGTGCGCCACTCTGGGCTATTGGATACAACGCCTTCGCGTAAAGAGAACCGCAGGAACAACCATGCCCCTCCCCCGCGTCCTCGCCGATCTTCCCGTTTCGCCTGTCGTTGTCGAGTTGCTCGGCGGGCGCGTCGAACTGGTGCCGTGGGACGCGCCGGGGCCGGTCGAGGCGATCTACACCTACGGCCACCCGCTCGTGGACGGCGCGATGATGGACCGGCTCGCGCCACTGAAGGTGGTGAGCAACTTCGGCGTCGGCGTCGATCACATCGATGTGAAGGCCGCGACCGCGCGCGGCGTGCCGGTCGGCAACACGCCGGGCATCCTCGACGGGGCGACCGCCGACCTCGCGTTCGCGCTGATCCTGGCCGCCGGGCGGCGCATCGTCGAGGGCGACCGCTATGCCCGCGGCCCCGCGTTCACGCGGTACGACCCCTCGTACATGCTGGGCCGCGAGGTGCATTCCAGCACGCTCGGCATCTTCGGCATGGGCCGCATCGGGCGGCAGGTCGCGCTCCGCGCACAAGGCTTCGGCATGAAGGTGCTGTATCACAACCGCAACCGCAGCGACGAAGCGGAAGTCGCGCTCAAGGCGACCTACGCGACGAAAGACGAACTGCTTGCGACCGCGGACTACGTCGTGCTGACGGTTCCGCTGACGCCGGAAACGCGCGGGTTGATCGGCCTCGCCGAACTCGCGAAGATGAAGCCGACCGCGACCCTCGTGAACGTGGCCCGCGGCGCAGTCGTCGATAAGGACGCGCTGACCGAAGCGCTCCAGGCGCGGCGCATCTTCGCCGCGGCGCTGGACGTGACCGACCCGGAACCGCTGCCGCGCGACCACCCGCTGCTCGCGCTCGACAACGTCATCATCACCCCGCACCTCGGCAGTGCGACGGAAGAGACGCGGCGCAGGATGGCGGAACTGTCCGTGGTGAATCTGTTCGCGGGGCTGGAAGGGAAACCGCTGCCGCACCGCGTCGGGTGACGGTCAGCCGACGAACACGCCGCCGTTGAACGCCTGTCCGAACGCGAAGAAGCTGTCGAGGGCCGCGAGACTGTCGCCCGACAGTACCCTGACGTGCGGCCCCGCGCCCGGCCCCGCACCGAGGACGAGGTCGGCGCGGCCGTCGCGATTCCGATCCACGGAACCGACCCGGACGCCCCCCGGGAAGCCTCCGTCGAACGCGAGAAACTGGGCGCGCTCCGTGCTGCCGGTCCCGTCGAATATCTGGACGCGCGGCGGGCCTTGATTGGCCCCGACGATGATCTCGCCACCGCCCGTACCGTCCACGTTCCCCACCGCAACGAACGCTCCACCCTGGAACGTCTGTTCGAAGGCATAGAAGCTGGCCACCGTCGCGCCGGAATAGTGGAACGCCTTGACGTGCGCCGGCACGCCGACACCGGGGGCGGTGACGAGTTCGTCTCCGAGTTGACCGTCGAGGTCGCCGGCCGCGACGCGCACGCCGCCCCGGAACGATGCGTCGTAGGCGAGGAAACTGCTCAGCGGCGTATTCGGGAACGCCCGACCGGACACCACACTGAAGACGCGAACGTGGGGCAGCGCCCCGGCGTCGGCACCGACCACCACCTGTCCCTCGTTGTGCGGGGCCGAAGTGCCCAGCGGTGACGGGTTGAACCGGGCGGCGGCGACGAACACGCCCCCACGAAAAGCCGGATCGAACGCCATGAAGCTCGCAACTTCCCGCAAGGAACGGCCGTCGAACACTTTCACGTGCGGAGGCGCGCCCGGTCCGGTTCCGACCACGATGTCGTCGAACCCGTCGCCGGTCACGTCGCCGGTTGCGACCCGCACCGCGCCCTGGTAGCCGGCGAACGGAAGGAAACTGTGGACGAGTTGCCCGGTCCCAGCCAAGTAGGCGACCACGTGCCCGGCAGCGCTGTCGGACCCGACGGCGTACAGTGTTCCCCCGGGCCCGTCGGGGATCACGGTGGCCCCCACGTCCGTCCGGTCGGTCGCGGAGTTGTTGGCCGGGTTCGGGTCGGTGTCGCCGGGTGCGAGTGTCGCGGTCACGGTGTTGACGAGTGTGCCGCCCGATCGCGGAAACACGAAGAGGCTGGCGGAGATCTGAACCACCCCGCCCACTGGCAGGTTAGCGAGGATCGTCAACGGGCCGGTCCCCGTCGTCTGGTTGACCGTGGCTCCGCTGATGCCCGAAGCGAACCAGCTCTTGGTGTTGAACGGGAACAGCGGGAACGGGTCGTCGATGGTGACATTGGAGACCGCGTCGGGGCCGTTGTTCGTCACCCGAATCGTGTAGGTCGTACTCGACCCTTCGCGCATCGCCGCGAGTCCGTCCGTTTTCTCAACCGCGATGTCGGCGACCGCGGGCGTGTCCCGCGCCTCCAGGTGTTCGAGTTCCAGTGAAGCGCGGGCACGACGGGAACGGTCCATGTGTTCGTCCTCGGTGTGTACCGGGGTGGGATTGCAAGGTGCGTGCCGCGCCGCGAACTCGGACGCACGCACTCGAAAACGGCCCGGACGGCCCCGCAGTGTGCGATTCCGGCTCAGTACCCAGCGATTCCGCACACCACTGCCGATAGCTGAAACGGTTATCGGCGAGCGGCGTCTCCCAAGCAAGCAATACTCGTGCGGTCGTCCCGAATAGGATGACAGCGCCCACACCTCACCTCTATCGGAGCACCCATGTCTCGCTCGATCGTACTCTCCCTCTGCACCGCGGTCGCGGTGGCACTCGCGCCAGCGGCACGCGCGGCCGATGAGCCGAAGGACATTCTCGCGAAGGCGATCAAGGCCCACGGCGGCGAAGACGCGCTCACCAAGAACAAGGCCGCGATCACCAAGAATAAGGGGAAGATCAATCTGCCCGGCGCGGGCGAGATCGAGTTCACGCAGGAAACCGCTTACATGATCCCGGACAAGTTCAAGGACTCGATGGAACTCAAGATCGGCGATAAGTCGATTAACGTCCTCACCATCGTCCTTGGCGGGAAGATCACGATCGAGGTGGACGGCAAGGCGATGGAGGTTCCGGCCGAGGCGAAGGCCGCGCTCAAGGAAGCCGGTCACATGCTGGAAGTCGCTCGCCTCGTCCCGCTCAAGGACAAGAAGTACGAACTGAGCATCATCGGCGACGACAAGGTGGAGGGGAAGAAGGTCGTCGGCATCCGCGTCACCGCGAAAAGCCAGAAGGACATCAGCGTGTACTTCGACAAGGAAACGGGGCTGATGGCCAAACTGGAGTTCCGCGGGTCGGAGCCGGGCACCGGCAAGGAGATTACCGAGGAGCGGATCATCACGGAGTACAGCAAGAGCAAGAACGGCGTGCCGCAGCCCAAGAAGGTCATCGTCAAGCACGACGGCAAGCAGTTCCTCGAAGCCGAAGTGGTCGAAGTGACCTACCACGAAAAGCTCGACGACAACGTGTTCAAGAAGTAGCGGCGCTTGCGTTCACGCGCCACGCGAGTTACGCTTCTCCAGTTCTCGCGGATGTGTTTAGCTCGCTGCTTTGCAGCAGGCCGATGTTGCGTCGGCCGAGCGAATGCCTCTCAGTTGCGACTCGGGGAAGGCTGTTCCAGCACCGCTATCGGCCAACGGCGACAAGTCGCCGGTTAGGGCTGGAGCAACCCCGCGTATCGTGGTTCCTAACCGGCGACTTGTCGCCGTTGGCCGGCGGTGCCGTGAGCCTTCCGCGCCCCAAGTCGAGAAGTAAACACTACGAGAACGAGCACGGCCGAGGGCGAAAACCCTCGGCCGTGTCACTTCAACGCGGGCGTCGGCAGCCTACTCCGCCGAGCACGTCCGTTCGAGCCGGGTCACGTT
>SXHE01000073.1 GCA_005773755.1 Planctomycetia bacterium | reverse complement strand
CGGGTGAAGGGGTGATACAGACCGGTCGAGTGGCTTGTCTTCCTCACCCTTTCACCCCGTCACCCCTTCACCCCTTCGCCCCTCCACCCCCTGGCCTCTGACGACCGCGCGATGGCCGACCGGACCCCATCACTGAACAACCCGGCGGAGCGCCGCAAGCCGGTGCGGCTGCGCGTGCGCCCGGACCTCCAGACGTACGAGCAGAAGTACGAGGGGAAGACGTTCCACGTCGTCAAAGACCCGGTGTGCCTGAAGTACTACCGGTTCAACAAGCAGGAGCACTTCGTGTTCCGGCTGTTCGACGGCAAACACACGATGGAGGAGGTGCAGGAGGCGTTCGAGGACGAGTTCAAGCCGATGCGGTTGGAACCGGCGGACCTGGAGGGGTTCGCCCGCCAGTTGGTGACGGCCGGGCTGGTGCAGAACGAGCAACCGGGCGCGGCCCAGCACCTGTTCCAGCGCCGCGCCAAGCAGCGCCGCACCCGCCGGCTCGCGACCTTCACGAACATCCTGTACCTGAAGATTCCGGTCTTCGACCCGGACCGCTTGCTCACCTGGATGTACCGCTACCTGTGGTGGGTGTTCAGCACCTGGTTCCTCATGCTGAGCGTGGGGCTGATGCTGGCCGCGGCGTTCCACGTCGCGCTGCACTTCAACACGTTTCAGGCGAAGCTCCCGGCGTATCAGGAGTTCTTCACCTGGAACTCCGTGCTGTACATGTGGATCTCGCTCGGCGTGGTGAAGATCATCCACGAGTTCGGGCACGGGCTGAGTTGTAAGGCGTTCAACGGCGAGTGCCACGAGATGGGCATCCTGCTCATGTGCCTCTCGCCGGCCCTCTACGCGAACGTGACCGACGCCTGGACGCTGGCCGACAAGTGGAAGCGGATCATCATCAGCTTCGCGGGTATCTATGTGGAGCTGGTGATCGCCGCGATCGCCACGTTCGTGTGGTGGTACACGCCCGCGTACCCGACCGTGAACAACATCGCGCTGTGCATCATGGTGCTGTGCTCGGTGTCCACGGTCATGTTCAACGCGAACCCGCTCATGCGGTTCGACGGGTACTACATCCTGGCCGACTGGCTGGAGGTGCCCAACCTGCGCGAGAAGGCCAACCGGTTCCTCAACAACCTGTTCCTCTCGAAGTGCCTGGGCGTGGACACGCCGGCGGAGCAGTACATGGCCCCGTGGCGCAAGTGGCTGTTCGCCATCTACGCCATCGCCAGTTGGGTGTACCGGTGGGTGGTGACGTTCAGCATCCGGTGGTTCCTCGCGGACGTCCTCGGCCCTAAACTGAAAATCCTGAGCCAGATGTTAGCGGTTCTGTCGCTGGCGTCGCTGTTCGTCTGGCCCGTGGTCAAGGTGATCAAAAACATTCGCCAGCGCGGGCGGTTACCGGACATGAAAGCGGCGCGGGTGTACATCACCCTGGGGGTGTTCGCGGTCCTGATCCTGGCGTTCTTCTTCCTGCCGCTGCCGGTGAGCCGGGTCCACGAGACCGGTCTCGTCGGGGTGGACCCGGACGCGATGGAGGGCGTGTTCCTGACGGAACCGGCGCGGCTGGTCTCGATGGACGACTCCATCCGCCCCGGCCGGCGGGTGGCCCCGCGCGAGCAGCTCGCCACGTTCAAGAGCGACGTTCAAGAGGGGAAGCTGAAGAAGGCCCGCGCGGCGCGCGACGCCCAGTGGGAGATCGCCGCGCGACTGAACCTGGAAGCGGTCAAGGCCCGCAACTCGGGCGACACCGCGGGCGAGTTCCGGTTCAACGGCGAGTACGCCCGCGAGCGGGGCAAGGCTCAGACTGCGACCGACGAGGTGCTGCGCCTGGAAGAGGAACAGAAGCGGCTCGAACAGCCCCGCGCCGAACGGGGCGGCACGATCCTGACCGCGCCCAAGCGCGACGAGCTGGGCAAGCTGTTCAACGTCGGCACGACGGACACGACCCCGGTGTTCGCGGTGGGCGATCCGGGCCGACTGATCGTCAAGGTGCCGGTCTCGCCGCCCGACTTCCGCGTGCTGCGCGAAGACCTCGCGGCCCGCGGCGAGTTGGACGTCTCGATCTACGCGAAGGGGCGCAGCGACCGCACGTTCACCGGGAAGGTGCGCCGGCTGCCGACGCAGAACGCCGCGACCGTGCCGCTGGCCCTGACCCAGCGCGGCGGCGGCTCGCTCGCCGTCAAGCCGAGCGAAGACCCGAGCCTGCTCGTCCCGCTGGCGCAGGTGTATTTGGTCGAAGTGGAGATGACCGACCCGGACATCGCGCTCGACCCCGGTCAGCTCGCGGTGGTCAAGATTCACGCCAAGTGGCGCAGCGGGGCGTGGTGGGTGGCCCGCGCGCTCTCCAACGCAATGGACCTGGGCTTCTATTGAGAGCAGCCTGATACACGCGCCCGGTGCTGGTATCCGGTTCGGGGGATAACCCCTCCCCCCCGGCCCCCTCCCCTGAGCGGGGAGGGGGAGCACAGTCGTTGTCCTTGCCGCGCGCCGGGTTGCGGTCCGGTGCTTCAATCGCGAACCCACCCCCTCCCCAGGAGGGGTTGCAGGGGGAACCCTGGGTTCCCCCTCACGAGCGGAGAGGGGGCCGGGGGGAGGGGTTCGGAACCGGACACACTCAACGGGTGCGTGTATCAGGCCCTCTGTCCTCTGCCTTCCGTCCCTGTAAGTTGTTCCCTACGGGTCGTGTGGTAACGCCGTGCCGGTCGGCCGGCGACCCGCTCCCGCCAACCGAGGTTCCGATATGTTCCGCACGTTCGTCGCCGTAGTCGCGCTGGCCTTCGCCCCCGTCGCCGCCCGCGCGGCCGACGACGAGAACCCGTACAAGAACTCGAAGGTCGGCGACTTCGCCACCTACACGATGACCACGAAGGTCGCCACCATCGCGATCAACGGCACCATCACCCAGACGGTGATCGAGAAGAGCGACAAGGAAGCCACCATCAAGGTGACGGGCCAGATCGAGTTCGGCGGCAACAAGATGGACATCCCGGCCCAGGAGCAGAAGATCGACCTGACCAAGCCGTTCGACCCGACGAAGGGCGCGAACCTGCCGGGCGGGGCCGAGGCCAAGATCGAGAAGGGCAAAGAGGGCAAGGAGAAGATCAAGGTGAACGGCAAGGAGTACGACGCCACCTGGACGACCTACAAG
Organism: Planctomycetia bacterium; assembly: GCA_005773755.1. Lineage (GTDB taxonomy): Bacteria > Planctomycetota > Planctomycetia > Gemmatales > Gemmataceae > Gemmata. The sequence continues at coordinate 2,474 of SXHE01000073.1, read as the reverse complement.
GTCAAGGCGAAGGTGATGAACCAGGAAGTCGACGCCGAGGTCAAGGCGTGGACCGCGAAGGACGTGCCCGCGGGCATGATCAAGATGACCATGAACGCCGACATCGCCGGCCAGAAGATGGAAATGACGATGGAACTGAAGGAAACCGGCAGCAAGAAGTCGAAGTAACCCCCGCCGAACGGCGGAACGCACAGCGGCCCGGCGCGCGAGCGATCGCGCGCCGGGCCGCTGTGCGTTCCCGGCCGTCACTTCCCCGCGGTTACCGACTTGAGGTTCCAGTTCGTGCCGCCGCTCTGCCGGACCAGCCCGTAGCCCGGGGCGTACCAGTAGGTCGCGACCCCGCCCCCGCCGTACGACCACTCGACGCGGACGGCCTCGATCTCGCCGGCCGGCACCTTCACCTTCTCGACCGGCCCGGCCTTCATGGTCCCGTTCACGAGCACCTGACCCTTGCGGGCCGGCTTCGTGTCCCACGTCTGCCCGTTCGCGTGCGGCAGTTGGAGCATGCACCACGGGGCGTCGTACGGCTCGTTCAGCTCGGCCGCGAGGAACACACCTTTCGCACTCACGAGCATCGTCATGTGGTGCGCGCGGGTGTTGTCCGCGTTGAGGCGGTCGAGCGTGATCCGTTTGCCGCCGTCCGCGTCCTCGACCTTGCTGGCAACGATCGTGACCTCGCCGCCGTTGGCCTCGTACACCCACTTGGTGCCGACGGCGGCGGGGTAGATGAGGGGCGGCTGGTCTTTGGGCATCAGGTGCTTGGGCACCGGCGCGGCCGGGAGGTGCGGTCCCCCGACCGCGACGAGTGCCAACACGCCCAGCAAGATCGCGAAGCGATGAGACACGGGCGCTCTCCTACTTCCCGAAGCAGAACAGGTGGGTGTCGCCGCGGACGAACACTCTGCCGTCGGCGACCGCGGGGCTGGCGAACACGCGCTCCTTCAGCGCCACCTTCGCCGGCTCCTCGAACGTCTTGTCGGCCTTCACCACAGCGATTTCGCCGGCCTCCGAGATCATCACGATCTGGTCGCCCACCATCACCGGCGAGGCGCTCACGTCGGACTTCTCGAACACGCGCTCGGCCCACACGGTCTTACCCGTCTTGGCTTCCGCGCAGGTGGCCAGGCCCTTGTCCCCGATCCAAAACAGCTTGTCGCCCTTCACCAGCACGCACGGCACGTAGGGCGTGTCCTTGCGCAGGTCCCACACCTTCGCGGGGGTCTTCTTGTCGGGGTCGATGGCCGCCATGTACCGCGCGCCGCTGCCGTCGCCAGAGTACAGCACCAGCAGCCCGGCCGCGTACACCGGGTGGCCGATCACGCGCAGCGGCATCCCCTCCTTCGGCCACGCGACGACGTGTTCCCAGTTCACCTTGCCCGTCTTCGGCTCGTAGGAGGTGACGGCGGTGGTGGTGCCGAGGATCAGTTCCGCGGGCTTGCCGGTCCGTTCCAGCAGGAACGGCGTCGAGTAGCACGCGCGCACGTGCTTGCGGGTCGCGAACCACTTCTTCTCACCCGTCTTGATGTCGAACGCGACCAGCTCCGCGTGCTGGTCGTCGTCCACGTTCACGAACACGAGGCCGTCGTGAACCATCGGCGAGAACCCCGGCCCGTGCTGGCTGACGTAGCTGCCCAACGACGCCTGCCACACCTGCTTGCCGGTCAGGTCGTAGGCCCCCAGGGTGACCGCGCTGCCGTCCCACCACGAGCAGTAGATTTGCGTGCCGTCACACGCAGGGGTGCCGGAGGCGAGCGAGTTCTTGGCGTGCGTCTTCCCCTTGTCGCCGGGCAGCTCCTTCTCCCACTCGATCTTGCCGGTCGCCACCGAGACGCACACGAGCGCGCGGGTCTTGCCGTCGGCGGCGGCCGTTTGCAGGTACACCTTGCCGCCCACGACGATGGGCGACCCGGCCCCCTTGCCCGGCAACTTGGTCTTCCACAGCGGCTTGGCCGGGTCCATGCTCGGCAGCGGCCCCTCGACCGCGCCGGTGCCGTTCGGCCCGCGGAACCGGGGCCAGTCGGCCCCGTGGGAGAGTGTGAGCGTGAATGCGAGTGCGACGGAGGAGAGCAAGCAGAGGCGGGTCATTGGCAGCGTTCCAGTTGGAGGGAAGGCGGGGGACCGGGCGGGAGGGTTGGGAGGATTATCGCAAACCGGCGCGCGGATGCAACAGCCCACTGGCGCGGAGTTCTCCGCCCTTCCACGACCGGGCCGGGCGCGCTATAATCGGGACCGTCTTCCGCTCCCCGCAGAGACCGGAACTTATGGCCACGGCCGCACCACTCCCGGAAGTCGTTCCCGAACGGGACACGGAAACCCGCACGCGCCGCCAGCCGCCCTACGCCGTCGTCCTGCACAACGACGACAAGAACACGATGGACTTCGTCGTGTTCGTGCTGCGCAAGGTGTTCGGCTACGAGGTCGAGAAGTGCGTCGAGCTGATGATGGAGGCCCACAAGAAGGGCAAGGCCGCGGTG
>SXHE01000728.1 GCA_005773755.1 Planctomycetia bacterium | reverse complement strand
CTCTCGGTGACGGTGTCCATTGGACTGGAGACGATCGGGATGTTGAGCCGGACGTTGCGGGTGAGTTGGGTGCGCACGTCGGTGTCCTTCGGCACCAGATCGCTGTAACCCGGTTCGAGCAGCACGTCATCGAAGGTGATGCCCTGGTATGCGATGCGGTCCTGCATGGCGGCTCCGGTGCAAGAAAGGTGGATTCGGGATTATAGGGGGAGAGGGCGAACGGCGTCGATGGGAACCGGTCGGCGCGGGGGGAAACTCGTCTCGACACGCCCGGTTCGCTCGCTATACACGCGCGGCTATACGCGGCACGAGGGGACGCCGCGCGCAGGGGGAAACCGACATGAACCGCGGAACCGTGTGTGCGTTGCTGTTGGGCCTGACCGTTTGCGCCGGGTGCGCGTCGCCGGCCAAAAACATCGAGAAGAACCGGGACGGCGGGATCGTGTCGATCCCGGCGAATACCGACGCGTGGCCATCGCACAACCGGCGCGCGGCCCTCGACCTGATCCAGAAACACGTCGGCGTGAACTACGAGATCGTGCAGGAGCGCGAAGTGGTCGTGGGCCAGTCCACGACGAACAACCAGCAGGTGAACACCGAGCAGACGCCGGGCCGGTTCCCGTTCTTGGCCCCGAACGAGAAGCAAACGGTCACCAACAACACCACGTCGCACGACGTCACCGAGTGGCGCATCTGGTATCGTCGGGTGGACGCCCCGCGGCCCGGCATCAACGGCGGCTACGTGCCGACCGGGAACGAGCTGCGTCAGATCGGCGGCGCGGTTCCGCAGGACCGGTTGGCCCCGAGCGTGCTGCCCATCGGGATGCAGCAACCGGCCCCGCGGTACATCAGCGGCGGGACCGGCTCGCATCTGATCCCCAGCGGCGGCGGCCGGCCGTGAGCGACGTGCAAGTAATCGGCGCGGTCGCGCCTACAGTAGAGCCATGATGGATGAACCCGAAATGCGCCGCGACCCGGTCGCGGGCCGGTGGGTGGTAATCGCCCCCGGCCGCGCCGCGCGCCCCCTGGAACTGGCCGACGCCCAACCGCGGTGCGGCCCCGCGTCCGTGGTCGTCTGCCCGTTCTGCGAAGGCGCGGAACGCGAGACGCCCAACGAGGTGTACGCGCTCCGCGCGCCTGGCTCCGCGCCCAACGGCCCCGGCTGGCAGCTCCGCGTCGGGCCCAACCTGTACCCCGCGGTGCGGCAGGAAGAACCTAACCCCCCAACCCCCTTCCCTGGGAGGGAAGGGGGAGCAGAGGTCTCCTCTCTTGCTCCCCCTTCCCTCCCAGGGAAGGGGGTTGGGGGGTTAGGTTCTTCCGCTTTCTCTTCCCTATTCCTCTCCGCCCCCGCCTACGGGCGCGCCGAAGTGCTGATCGACTGCCCGGCGCACATCGACGACCCCACGCAGCTTTCCGACGCACAGATGGGCGAGGTGTTCCGCGCCTACCGCGAGCGGCTGACCGCGCTGGCGTCCGACACGCGGCTGGCGCACGTCGCGATCTTCAAGAACGTCGGCGCGGAAGCGGGCGCGTCCATCGCGCACACCCACTCGCAGCTTATCGCGCTGCCCGTCGTGCCGGAGCTGATCCGAACCGAACTGAACGGCGCGGCGGACCACTTCGCCCGCACCGGCCGGTGCGTGTTCTGCGAACTCGTGGAACGGGAACTCGCGGACGGCGCGCGCGTGGTCGCACAGACGGCCAACTTCGTCGCGGTCACGGCCCACGCGCCGCGGTTCGCCTACGAGATGTGGGTACTGCCGCGCGGACACGAGGCCCGGTACGAGTCGATCACCGACGGCGCGGCACGGGAACTCGCGGGGCTGGTGAAGCGAGTAGTGCGGGCACTCGATACGGTACGGCACGCGCCCGCGTACAACTGGTTCCTGCACACGTCGCCGCTCCACGCGGGCGAGCCGGCACATTACCACTGGCACCTGGAAGTGATGCCGCGCACGGCCCGGCCCGCCGGGTTGGAGTGGGGCCACGGGTTCCACATCGTTACCGTTGCCCCGGAGCGCGCGGCATCGGAGCTGCGGGCCGCACTGGCGGGATGACCAGCGGGTCGGTCGGCACGTTGAGCGACGGCAGCCGCGTGTCGTCCGGCTTCGGCGCGGGCAGCGGGTCTGGGAAGATCAGCGGCGGCGCGCTGGAGCGATCCGGCCGCAACCGGTGGCGCAGGTCGCCGAGCCGGACGCGCAGCCGGTCGATCCTCTCCCCCACTTCCGGCGTCAGCTTGGCCTCTTCCGTTAGTCGCTTGATCTCCTTACGGATCAGGTCCAGTTCGGCGCGGGTCAGCTCCTCGTCCAGTTCGATCAGCGCCTCGAAGACGGTCGGCTTCGTCAGCGTCGGCTCGGTGCCGCTGGCGACCAGCGCCTTTTGCATCGGGGCGAAGTCCGCCACGTTGGACGGGTTCAGCGTGCCGTCCTTCATCTTCACCTGTGCCGTGAACCAGTACTCGCCGGGCTTCTTGGCGCGGAACGTGAACGCGGCCTTGTCCGGCGCGATGGACTCGTACAGCTCCCACGTTTGGCCGCGGTCGCGCGACACGTACAGCCTGACGGCGTCCACGTCCTTCGCTTCGCCCTTGAACGCGGCCAGTTTGCACGGGATCAGGAAGTCCGGGCCGGGAACCTTGTGAACGTCCCCCGTCGGGTCGTACGCCCCGGCGAGCGCCGCGACCATCACCAGCGTCGTAACCATGTCGTGCCTCCGTGCGAATGCCGACCGTTGTACCGCGACCGCCGCACCGGGGTCAATCCCGACGGCCGTTGCCGCACGCGCCGGGCGTGGTAGGCTGAAGGCGAACGGCCGGCTCACGCCGGCCGGTTCATCTCGTCGCCCTCACCGGCCGGCTGACGCCGGCCGTTCGCCTCGGGAGCGCGCATGCGCATCGGCATCTTCGGCGGCACGTTCGACCCGGTTCACGTCGGGCACCTGATCCTCGCGGAGCAGTGCCGCGCGCAGGCGCGGCTCGACGAAGTGTGGTTCGTGCCCAGCGCGCACCCTCCGCACAAGGACAAGGGCGTGACGCGGTTCGAACAGCGGTGCGAGATGCTGGAACTGGCGGTCGCGGGGCACCCGGCGTTCCGCATCGACCGCATCGAAAAGGAGATGCCCGAACCGAGCTACACCGCGCGCACGCTCGCCGAACTGCGCGCCCGCCACCCGGACGACGAGTTCCATCTGATCCTCGGTTCCGACTGTCTGCCCGACCTGCCGGGCTGGTACGAGCCGCGACTGGTGATCGAGCGCGCCGGGCTGATCGTCGTTCCGCGGCCGGGCGTGATGCTGTGGACCGCGGAGCGACTGGCGGCGGCGATGGGCGTGCCGGAAGCGGCGGTGCGGATGCGGTTCGTCGCGTGCCCGCCCATCGACCTCGCCAGCCGCGAGCTGCGCCGCTCGGTCGCCGACGGCATGAGCATCCGGTACATGGTCCCGCGCGCGGTGGAAGAGTACGTCCGCGAGCGCAAGCTGTACACCGCGGGGGCGTGACGATGACAGAAGCCGAGTGGCTGGCGAGCGCGGACTCGCGACCGATGGTCGCGCTGCTCGAAACGCACCCGCGGAACACGCCGCGCGTGTGGCGGCTGTTCATGACCGCGTTCTGGGTCGAGCAGCTCCCGTTCATCACCGAGAAGGCCGCGCGCGCCGAGTTCCTGCGGCGGATCGCGCAGTTGGAAAAGTGGGCCGACAGCGGCCGGGCACCGAGCCGGCGCTACCTGAACGTGTTCATGGACGGCGACGTGACCGAGGCCCGCCGGCGCACGGTCGCGGTCGCGGCGCAAGAAGGCCCGTCGTGGAAGACGGCGTTCCAGCGCCAGTCCGACCTGCTCCGCGAACTCTTCGGCAACCCGTTCCGCCCGGTCGCGGTCGAACCGGACTGGCTCACGTCGGACGTGCTGCTGCTGGCGCAGGGCATCTACGACGAAAAGGCGTTCGACCGGATGCCGATCCTGGCCGACGCGCTGCAAGACGCCGGCTGCGCCAACGACGACGTACTCAACCACTGCCGCGACGCCGTACAGGTTCACGTCCGTGGCTGTTGGGTGTTGGATCTGGTGCTGGGGAAAGGTTAAGGCCCGGTGTAGCCCACGTGACCGGTCACCATAAATGGGCGCGGAAAGCGGGCTTCGGGGCTTGACGAAATTGTTCGTTGGTATACTATGGACATGGGTTCCCTAAATGGCGGGGAATCGGCGCTCGGTCGGCACCACGGACCGAGCCACGAGGAACCGCAATGACCGCCCAGCCACGCGAACGTTGTGCATCACTTCAAGTTTTGCCACTTCCGGCGGCGACGCGGTCCCAGGAACAGAACTGGTCGGTTCAGGAGGGCGCAAACCTTGTGCAAGGTTTCAAGATTTGCCACTTCCACCCTTTGCCCGTCCGTGGTGCGCGGTACGAACGTGGATCGGCGGGGTGACGATTCGCAGAGGTGAGACGTCGGCGCGAAGCGCGAACGGCGCGCCGGCCACTCGGGGCCGGCGCGGTTGAGGGGCGCAGTTACTTCTTCTCTTCGACCGGCGGCACCTTCTCGGTCTTGTCGCCGTCGAAGCCGCCGCTTTCGGTGAAGATCGCGCGCGGCAGCATCCGCAGGTTGATCGCGTACTTCACGCTCAGCTCTTTGCCACCGGTGATCTTCAGCGACATCGCTGAGACGAGTTTGTCTTCCTTGCCCAGCGCGCGCTCGACCTCCAGCGCCTGTCCGCCGCCCTTCTCCACCAGTTGCGCGACGCGCTTCGGGTTCAGCACGATGTCGAGCACCGGTGCGTCCGCGGGCTTGACCGCGAGCGCGTCCTTCATCGTCGCGACCGGGTTCACGCCGATGGTCACGAAGATGCCCTTCGGCGCGAACGCGAACGCGAGGCTCGCCTTCTCGCGGCCGAACGGCTTGGTGATGTCGAAGAACCCGCCGGGGGTCAGTTGGAACGTGTGGATGTTGGTGTTGCCCACCTTCGCCACGTCCCACTTCATCCGGTTCTGCTCGTCCTGCGGCGCGTCGCCCTTGAAGAACTTCTTGAACTCCTTCTCTAGCGCCGCGGTGTCGTCGAACGCGACGGCGGCGACGAACGCGAATTCGCCGTCCTTGTCCGGCCCGCGGACGCCCGCGACGATGTCCGCCTCGCCGCTCTTCACGGTGCGGATTAGCCCCTTGAACAGCTCCTCCACCGCGGCCTTGCCCACTTCTGGCGTGGCGTCAACGGCCAGCTTTTGGCCCGCTTCGAGCGACTTCACGCCCGCGGTCTTCAGCTCGTCGTTGAAGAACGGCAGCCGCGTCTTGAACCCGGCGACGGTGTCGGGCGTGGCGATCAGCGCCCCGAACCGGTTCCCGGTCGGCTTGTGGTCCGCGATCACCTTCGCCAGCAGCGAGGCCGGCTTCGGGGTCAGGGTCGCCTCAACAACGAGGTCGCTGGTCGGCACGTCCACGCTGACGCGCAGGGTCGCGGTGTCCGCGCCGCCCAGCAGGATGAAGTACCGGGTGAGCAGCTTCTCCAACTCCGGGGCCGCGGCCTTGATGATGCCCCCGAACCAGCCGCCCGGCCCACCGCCGGCGTCTTCGACCTGCTTCTTCGCGTCGGCCAGCCAGCCGATCGCGGCCTTCTTCACTTCGGGGGTGATGCGGTCGAAGTGGAGCTTGCCCGCGAGCACCGCGCGCTCGGCCGGGTCGTACAGTTTGTCCGGCGCGACCAGTTCCTTGTCGGCGAGCGCGGCTTCCGGCTTCTTGCCCGCGGCGATGTAGGCGTAGCCGCCGGAGAACTTCATGCGCGAGACCGAGTCCGGGAACAGCGCCGGCACTTCGTACAGCCCCTTGCCCAGGTCTTTGGGCTTCTGGCCGTTGTTCCAGCGCTCGCAGAAACTGAGGAACGCTTTCTCGGTCGAAACCGGGAACGCGACGACGGCCACCGTGTCTTCGAGTATCGGCGAGAGGAGCACGTAGCCCACCACCGGCTTGTTCACGTCCAGCCCCTCGAAGCCCTTCTCGCCGAGCTTATCCTTGATGCCGGCGTTCAGCGCTTTGACGGCCTTCTCGCCGCCCACCAGGTCGGCCGCGGAGCGCAGGTCGCCGAGCACGCGGTCGAGCGGGTGCGTCTGGAACGTGATGGGCGGATCGGCCGCGCGAAGCGGCGCGGGCGCGACCAGGGCGGCGAGGGCGAGAACCAGAGCGTAACGCATGGGGGGTATCTCCGACGTGGGAGGTGTCCGGCCATCATACGCACGCCATTTGCCGCGGACGAGCGCCGCGCGTAGTTTGTCTTCACCATGCACACCGAAGCCGTGAGCTACTTCCGCGACCTCCAGGACCGCATCTGCGCCGGGCTGGCCCGGGCCGACGGCGGGGCCACGTTCCGCGAAGACACCTGGGACCGTGCCGGCGGCGGCGGGGGCCGCACACGCGTCATCGAGAACGGCGCGGTGTTCGAGAAGGGCGGCGTGAACTTCTCCGAGGTGTTCGGCGAGCTGACGCCGGAGTTCGCGAAGCAGCTCCCCGGCGACGGCCCGACGTTCACCGCGACCGGCGTGTCGCTGGTGATCCACCCGCGCAGCCCGCTGGTGCCGACGGTCCATGCGAACTTCCGCTACATCACGCACGGCTCGCTGGCGTGGTTCGGCGGCGGCGGCGACCTGACGCCGTACTACCCGTTCAAGGAAGACGTGGTTCACTTCCACAAGGTGTGGAAGCGCGCGTGCGACGCGCACCCGGCGGTGGCCGATCACGCGAAACTGAAGACGTGGTGCGACGACTACTTCCACCTGAAGCACCGCAACGAGGCCCGCGGCGTCGGCGGCATCTTCTTCGACAACATGTCCGCGACCGAGGCGGCGTTTGCCTTTGTGCGCACGGCGGGCGACGCCTTCCTCGACGCCTACCTGCCCATCGTGGAGCGCCGCAAGGCGCTGGCGTACACGCCGGAGAAGCGGTTCTTTCAGGAGTACCGCCGCGGGCGCTACGTGG
>SXHE01000727.1 GCA_005773755.1 Planctomycetia bacterium | reverse complement strand
GAACGGCTGCTCTGGCGAGCGCGTAGTCCTGATCGTACTCCTTCTGATCGTCGGCCCCGTCGCGGGTCGCGGCTTCCAATCGGTCGCGGATCATCTGGAAGACGGCCGTTTCCTGAACGTAGCCGTTCTCCCCGCACACCTGGACGAGCGCGGCCCGGGCGCTGTCGATGGTCACGCCCAGGGTGATCGCCAGTTGGAGGATCTCGCGCTCCTCGCCACGGTCGATGTACCTGTCCTCGTACCCGCGGAGCTTGATCTCCTCGACGAGCCGCTTCTTGATGTCGTCGATGGTCACGGGTCGGCGTCCTGTCGGGTGCTCGCGGGGCGTGCGAAATCGTTATCGACTTCTCGCGGATTATAGCCTACCCTGCGGTCCGTCAGGAGAGTAGTAGTAGGCCGCGCGGCCGGTTTCGTGTGCCGTCGCTGCCCCACTCGCAACGCAACGGCACACGGCGTGTGCCTACAACATTGAAGGCCACCATGCACAGCGGGACCGCGGGCGACGACAAGGGCGGGCCGACCGAGGCGGTGGCGGGCGCGCGTCCGGCGCTGGCGATCCTGCTCGGCATCAACCTGTTCAACTATATCGACCGGCAAATCCTGTCCGCTGTTCTGCCGCGGCTCCAACTCGACGGCACCATCATCGACCCGGCGGACCCGGACCCGAACTTCAAGATCGGCCTGCTGACCAGCGCGTTCATGGTCACCTACATGCTGTTCTCGCCGGTGTTCGGGTGGCTGGACGGGCGCGGCGCGCGGCGGTGGGTGATCCTCGGAACCGGCGTGACGCTCTGGAGCCTGGCCAGCGGCGCGTCCGGGCTGGCGACCGGGTACTGGATGCTGTTCGCGACGCGGTGCCTCGTCGGGATCGGCGAGGCCGCGTACGCGCCGGTCGCGTCGGCGATGCTCTCGGACGCCTACCCCGCGCGGCAGCGCGGCCCGGTGCTCGCCATCTTCAACATGGCGATTCCGGTCGGCAGCGCGCTGGGGTTCGCCATCGGCGGGCTGATCGCGACCGCGACCGGCGATTGGCGGCCGGCGTTCTGGTTCACCTTCAGCGGGTTGCTGCTCGGCGTGTTCTGTTTCACACGAAAGGAACTCCCGCGGCCGGTCCCGGTCGCTGGCGCGGACAAGCCCTCATACGGCACCGTGTTGAATCGCCTGACCCGCATCCGGTCGTTCGTGCTGTGTTGTGCCGGGATGACCGCGATCACCTTCGTTCTCGGCGGCGTGGCCGCGTGGGTGCCGGTGTACTTTTACCAGCGCGAGGCGCGGTTCGAGATCACGCCCGCGGCGATTGCCAAGATGGAGAAAGAACTGCCCGCGGCGGAAATGAACAAGCTGCGCCCGCTGGCCGACGGCACCGAGCGCGACTACCCGACGATGAAAAAGGCCATTACCGACGCGATGGGCGACGGGGCGAAGGCGCACTCGGCGAAGGTGTTCGCGCTGTCCGCGACGGCGGCCTCGCCGGAACCCGGCACGCTCAGCGTTATCTTCGGCGGCATCCTCGTGGTGGGCGGGCTGACCGCGACCGCGACCGGGGCGTGGCTCGGCGAGACGCTGCGCCGGCGCAAGGTGCGCGGCGCGTACTTCCTCGTCATCGCGGGCGGCGCGGTGTTCGCGATTCCGTGCTTCCTCGGCATCCTGTACGCGCCGCTGCCGCTCTCGTGGGCGTTCGCGTTCCTCGCCATCTTCGGGCTGTTTCTGCACACCGGGCCGGGGAACACGATCCTCGCCAACGTGGTCCGCTCCGACATGCGGGCGACCGCGTTCGCGATCAACGTGCTCGTCATTCACGCGCTCGGCGACGCGATCTCTCCCACGCTCATCGGCTTCGTGGCCGACCGCAGCAGCCTGCAAACCGCGTTCACGCTCACGACGACGATGATCGGCGTCGGGGCCGTGTTGTGGTTCCTGGGGGCGCGCGCGCTGGACGAGGACACCGCGAAGGCCGAGGCGTCGGTCACTTTGCCGGCCGCGCCACCTGGAGTGCAATCGACACCTGCCACGCAGTGAACCCGATGTAAGCGGCGAGCAGCAGCGCCCCTTCCCAGCGCCGCACCTTCAGCCCGTTGAAGCGGGTGGCCAGGAGCAGCACCGCGAACAGCGCCATCACGGGGATCATTTCGAGGATCACCCGGCGCTCGATCTCCAGCGGCCGGGCCAGCGCACTCGCGCCGGCCGCGACGAGCGCGTTGCACAGCACCGACCCCGCTACGAGTCCGAGCACGATCTCCGATCGCCCGCGCCGCGCGGCGACCACGGCTACAACCGCCGTCGGTAGCGCGGTGACGCCCGCGGCCAGAGTGCTGCTGAGCACGAACCACGGCGCGTTCAGGTGGGCCGCGGTGCCGATCACCTCGGCCGTGGTCAGCCGTGCCCCGCCCACGAGCGCGGCGATTCCCCCCAGCGCCAGCACGACCGCGACCCACACCGGGGTGCGCTCCGGCACCCAACTCGCGAACTCCGCCTTCACCGTTTGCGGCTCCTGTCGCGCCGCACGCACCAGTAGCGCGACCGCGCCGGCGCACGCGGCCAGCAACACGACGCCCCCAACTTGCGACAACGGCGCGTCAGGGGCGTCGCGGGCCACGAACCACAGCAAAATCGGGGCGGCGACCGCGAGCGGGATCAGCGTGTGAAACAGCTTCGCGGTCGCCGTGATCGGCCGGGCCAGCGCCGCCGCGCCGAGCACCAGCCCGACGCTCGCGATGGTGCTGCCGACGATGTGCCCGACCGCGACCTTCGTGGCCGGCGGCGTGCGCAGTACCATCGCCAAGTCGAACGCCAGCCCCGCGACGCACGGCCCGAAGCACACCGCGACCAGCCCGACGGCGAACGGCGTCCGGCCGGTGGCGCGGTCCAGCCGCGCCGCCCCGAACACCAGCAGTGGCGCGCCGACCGCGAGCAGCACGAGACCGAGCACGAACAGGGCGAGGTGATCCACGGCGGCTCTCGGTGAGGCGGGCGGGTGCGTTTAACCTACTGACGCGCACGTCCCCCGGTCGGTTCCGTCACGCGCGGGATTCGAGGCACGCGAACACGATGCGGATGTGGTCGTAGCTCACTTCGCCGTTCAGTTCCGTGAATACCGGTTTCAACTTGGCGGTGCCGTGCATCTCGGCGGCGGCGGCCACGCGCTCGCACACGTCCTCCGGCACCCATGCGAAGATCGACGCCGGCTTCTCGATCCGCACGAAGTTGGCGAGGTACTCCGCGATGGTGTTCGTGCTCAGGCCCAGCTTCTCCGCGACCGCGGCGACCGACGCGCCCTTCTCGAACATCTTGAACGCGGCCAACTTGTTGCCCCCGGTGGGCGGATGCACCACCGGCGCGGCGGGCAGCGCCGTCATCTTGAGCGGCGGCACGTCGGTGCTGAGGCCGGTGTTGCGGCAGTGCGTGGTGATCGCGTTCAGGAACGCCGCACCGTACGCACGCAGGCGGAACTCGCCCACCCCGCTGATGCGGCTCAGCGCGTCTTCGGTGGTCGGTCGGCCGCGGGCCATCTCCGCCAGCACCGTGTCGGGGAACACCTGATACGGCTGCACCTTCGCCAGCGCCGCCTCGTAGCGGCGCACCACGCGCAGCGCCTCGAACAGGTCCGCGTCCGCGCCTTCGGGCAGCTCGCCCGGGCGGGCGGTCGCGCCGGCCCCGTCCTTCTGCGCGAGCCGGATCAGCCGCACCGTGCGCGCGTCCTTCATCACGGCCCACGACGCCGCGTTCAACTTGAGCAGCGGGTACTCGTCGCCCTCTTGCGCCAGCACCCCCTGGCCGATGAGCTGGTACACCCAGTCGCGCAGGTCGGCCTTCGGCGCGTCCTTCAGTAGGCCGTAAGTCGAAAGTTCGGTGTGCCCGCGCTGGCGCACGTTGGCAGTGTCCGCGCCGCGCAGCACGTCGATCACGTGGGCGATGCCGAAGCTCTCCTTCACGCGCGCGACGCACGACAGAATCTTCTTCGCGACGGTCTGCGCCTCCGGTACGTCCTGTGTGTCGCCCAGGCAAATGTCGCACGCGCCGCAACTCGGTGCGTCGTAGGTCTGGCCGAAGTAGCTCACCAGCGCCCGGTGCCGGCACACCGCGCCGCGACAGTACCGGGCCATCTCGTCGAGCTGCTTCACGCTGGCCGCGACGAACTCCGGCCCGGTGCGGTTCTCCTCCGCGGACTTCTCGATAATCCCCTTGAGCGAGAAGAAGTCCGCGCCCGAGTACAGCAGAACGCACTCGGACGGCAGCCCGTCGCGGCCCGCGCGCCCGGTCTCTTGTTGGTAGTGCTCGATGGTCTTGGGCATCG
>SXHE01000726.1 GCA_005773755.1 Planctomycetia bacterium | reverse complement strand
GGCCCACTTCCAGCGCGGCCGACGCAGGCGGGCCGCGGGCGGGGCGAGCGCGACGGTGGGCGCGTCGACCAGCGCGGGCGGGGCGACCTTCGGGAACCCGCGGGCGTCGCTCGACGCTTTCAGCTTCGCCTCGCACTCGGCCAGCAGGTCCGCGACCTCGCGGGCGCTCTGGAACCGCTGGCCGGGGTTCTTGGCGTGCAACTTCGCGATGATGTCGCACAGCCACTGCGGGGCTTCGGGGATGATCTCGCGGATCGGCCGCGGGGTGTCTTCGGTCACGCGTTTCAGCACCGCGAGCGTGTTGTTCGCGCGGAACGGCGGGCGACCGGCGACCATCTGGTACAGCACGCTGCCCAGACTGAACAGGTCCGCGCGCTGGTCGATGGTGTGGCCGAGCGCCTGTTCCGGGGCCATGAACATCGGGGTGCCGGCGATGATGCCGCTTTGAGAGATGCTGGCGTCGTCCGCGGCGCGCGCGAGGCCGAAGTCGGTGATCTTCACCCGCTGCTGCCCGCCGTCGATGAGGATGTTGGCAGGTTTGATGTCGCGGTGGATCAGGTCGGTAGCGTGGGCCGCGGCCAGCCCCTCGGCGATCTGCCGGCCGATGCGCACGACCTCCGCCACGTCGAGCGGGCCGGTGCGGTCGAGCCGCGCCTGAAGCGTCTCACCGGGGATGAACTCCATCACGAGGTACGGCAGCGGGTGCTCGCCCACCTCGTACACCTGCACGACGTTCTCGTGTCGCACCTGCGCCGATGTGCGGGCCTCGCGCAGGAACCGCTTGCGGGCGGGTGAGGTCGCGGCCATCTGCGGTGCGAGCACCTTCACCGCGACGACGCGCTGGAGCACGTCGTCGAACGCGCGGTACACGACGCCGAACCCGCCCTTGCCGAGCACTTGAAGCACCTCGTAGTGCCCGATGCGGCCGAGCGAGTCCGGGCGGCCGGGCGGGGCGAGGAACGCGAGCGCGTCGTCGGGTTCGCTCTCGTCGCCCCCGGTGCCGAACGAGATGGTGGGGGCGAAGTCCGGGTCCGGGCGCGGGGCCGGCGGCTGCTCCATGAACCCGCCGGCTTTGGCGTGCGCGGCGAGCAACCGCTCGATGCGCGCGCGGCGCTCGCCGTCGCCGCCGCACACCTCCGTCAGGTACTCGGTGCGCGCGACCGCGCTCGGCAGCTCCAGCGCCGTCGTGAAGATGGTTTCGTCGGTCATGGCGATGTCCCGCGAGTGGGTCAGGTGCCTCTAATGCGAGAACGGCGGGCGAAGTGGCTCACGGAAATCGAAGAATCAGGCGAACGGTCGGTGTCAGCAGGCCGGTTCTTCGACTTCGCTTTACACCGGCCGTTCGCCTTCGATCGCCTGAAACAGCCAAGCCTTGCTGTAGGCCCAGTGGCGCTTCGCGGTGGCGGGGGAGATGCCCAGCGCGTCGGCTGCCTCTTCGATGGTCAGGCCGGCGAAGTACCGGAGCTTCACCAGTTCGGCCTTCTGTGGCTCGATTGCGGCGAACCGGTCCAGCGCCTCGTCGAGCGCGACGAGGTCTTCGACCGGTTCCGGGGCGGTGATGGGCACCTCGTCGGTGTCGTGACGGTGCATCGCGCCGCCGTGCTTCGCGGCCCTCTTCTTGCGCGCGGCATCGACCAGGATGCGGCGCATGGCCTCGGCCGCGGCCCCGAAGAAGTGCCCGCGGTGTTCGAAGTGTTGTTCGCCGGCGACGCGCAGGTAGGCCTCGTGCACGAGGGCGGTCGCGTCGAGCGTGTGTCCCGGCTTTTCGCGCGCGAGTCGGGCGGCGGCGAGTTCGCGCAGTTCGGCGTAGACGAGCGGCAGCAGCTCCGCGGCGGGAACCTTGCCCGCGCGCACGTCGCCCAGCACCCTCGTGATCTCGTGCATGGGGTGGAAGATACCCGCCGCGAGAGCGGTGAGCAACCGGCGGCGCGGGCCGGACACCGATGACGCCCCAAAACGGGCACGGCCGAAGTTTCCCGTTGATTCGCGGCGGTTTCCCGGTATCTCGGTGGGCACCCGACGAATCAGAGCGTGTGCGGGCAAGTTGGCGCGGCTTTCGCGTCCTTATTCTTGGTGGGCGTTGCGATTCCGCTTGCCCCGCGCGGTTTCCCGGTCCTAGAATTGAATCTCGACAGACGACACTTGCGAAATCAAGGACGCATGGCCCAACTCGGTGCGATCGTTCGGCTCCTAATGCTCGTCGCGTGCCTGGTGCCGTTCACCAGCGCGCGGCAAGCGGTGAGCGCGTTCGCGCCGTTCGTGCCGCTCACCCCACTCGCCGCGGGGAGCAGCGAAGCACCGGCCCCGGTCAGTGAGGAAGACGACGAGCGCGAGACCGCCGGCAAGGAGCGCCTCTCGGCGTCCTCGCGCCAGCGCCCGGCGGTTCGCGAGCACGTCGGCGATCTCCAAACCTCTCACGCCTCGCGCCACGCGCACCCGGTCGGCGTCCGCACCAAACCCACCGTTCCCGTCGATCACTTCCGCAACGGCCTCGGCACTCCCTACCGCTGTTAGTTCGCGCCCCCACAGCGCCCGTTCGTTCGGCTTCCGGCCGGCGCGCCCGCGCGTTTGCGTCCATCGTCCGGTGATCCGGCACGCCCCAGCGCGTGCGGTCCCGGCTCGCGGGGAACGACACCAATCACAACGTGGACATAATGGGGGGCTCCCACATGGAAAAGCTCATCAGCGGGATTCACAAGTTCCAGGCCGACGTGTTCGCACCGAACGAGACCTTCTTCCGCAAACTCGCGGACGGTCAGACCCCGCAGGCGCTGTTCATCACCTGCTCGGACTCGCGCATGGTGCCGGACCTGATCTGCCAGACGCGGCCGGGCGAGCTGTTCGTGTTGCGGAACGCGGGCAACATCGTCCCGCCGTTCACGCCCGGCGTGCCGAGCGGCGAGGCGGCAACGATCGAGTACGCGATCCGCGGTCTGGGCATCAAACACATCGTGCTGTGCGGCCACACCCGTTGCGGGGCGATGCAGGCCGTGGCCGATCCGCAGTGTACCGCGAACATGCCGCGCGTGCGCCAGTGGCTCGATCACGCGCAGGCCAGCGCGGAGATCGTGTGCTCGTGCTACTCGCACCTGCCCGACGAGGCCCGCTGGAAGGTGATGGTGCAGGAGAACGTGCTGGTGCAACTCGAGCACCTGCGCACGCACCCGTCGGTGGCGACGGCGCTGGCGCGGGGCGAGCTGAAGTTGCACGCCTGGGTGTACAAGATGGAGACCGGCGAGGTGTTCGCGTACCGCCCGGAACTGGGCCAGTTCGCGCGGCTCGAGGCCGGCGAGGACCCGGCCCCCGCGTACCCCCTGAGCCGCCGCTCCGAATCGCTGCTGGCCCAGGCCGTCTGAGGCGCATCTTGCCTTCTCTTCTGTCGCCGGCCGCCGTGAGGTCGGTCGCTCCCCCTCTCGTTCGGCACCGGGGTCCGGACCTTGGTTACAGAACGAGCGGCGTTCCCGTTCCTACTCTCGCCGACGGAGTGCCATGAGCGCGACCAACGAACCCGCTCCCGGTCCGCCGGGGGCCGCACGCGGCACGATCGGGGCCGACTTCCTCGCTTCGCTCGTCGTGTTCATGGTGGCCCTGCCGCTGTGTATCGGCATCGCGCAGGCGTGCGGGCTGCCGCCGGAAAGCGGCATCATCACCGGCATCGTCGGCGGCATCGTGGTGGGGCTGCTCGCCGGTAGCCCGCTCCAGGTGTCCGGCCCGGCCGCGGGCCTGATCGTGCTCGTCATCGTGTTTCTCGACGACGCCAACAAAGCCGGGTACACCGGCGTGCAAGCTTTCATGCTCCTCGGCCTCGCGATCTTCCTGTGCGGGCTGATCCAAATCACCGCGGGCGTGTGTCGGCTCGGCCAGTGGTTCCGCGCCGTCTCGCCCGCCGTGGTGGAAGGGATGCTCGCCGGCATCGGGCTGACCATCTTCGCCAAGCAGTTCCACGAGTTGGTGG
>SXHE01000725.1 GCA_005773755.1 Planctomycetia bacterium | reverse complement strand
CTCCTCCCGGCAGTCCAGAAGGTGCGAGAGGCCGCCGCGCGCATGTCGTGCAGCAACAACCTCAAGCAGATGGGCACCGGCATCCACAACTACGCCTCGGCTAACCAAGACCAGGTTCCCGGCGGGATGAACAGCGGGTTGTCGGGCAACCCCCAGTACGCCTCCAACCCGTTCTTCTTCACCCTGCTGCCCTTCATCGAACAGGACAACGTCTACCGGAACGTCGGTCAGTCCGGCGCGTCGTGGGGTACCGGCGGTGGCGTGAACGGCCAAACCGTCGTCGTGAAGACCTACCTCTGCCCGTCCGACTCCTCGCACAACAACGGTACGGGGCCGAGCACCGGTTGGACTGTGACCAGCTACGCCCGCAACGTGGCGATGTTCGACACGGCCACAAAGCCCACCGGGAACGGGCACATCCAAACCGTCGCGAAGTTCACGATCGGGAACATCGGCGACGGTAGCTCCAACACCATCGGCATCGTCGAGCGGTACGCCTACATGTCCGCCTACAACTGGAGCGGCCTCTGGACGCACCACGCCCAAGAGCGCAACCACTGGGGCTACTCGCAGTGGACCTCGACGTACGGTCAGAGCAACCCGAGCGGTTGGTATCCGAACCAACCTCCCCAGCCCGGCACGACCTTCTACCTGCCGCAGGTCGGGATCAAGTCCAACGCGGCTCACCCGTACTACCCGAACAGCGGCCACGCGACTACTGTTCAGGTTCTGATGATGGACGGGAGCGTGCGCGGCGTCGGTGCGGTTGCTCAAACGTCGTGGAACTACGCTGTGAACCCCGAAGACGGCCAAGTGCTGCCGAGCAACTGGTAATCAGATCGTGGTTCGAGACTACCGTTCGTTCCCCGAACCCTGTCCCACACTCCCGTGTGGGACAGGGTTCTTCTCTCCTCACTGCACTCGGAAAGGTCAGACTTCTCACCATGAAGACGTGTGCCCCGGTCGGACTCTCCAGTTCTCACGTTTCTCGTCGGTTTTGGTTCGGTTCACTCTTCCTCGTCGCTAGCCTCGGACTTCTGACGGGGTGCGGCGGAAAGAGCGGCGATAAGGGCGCGATGAAGGCCGAGGTGACAGGAAAGGTGACCCTCGGCGACAGGCCGGTATCGGGCCAGGTCGTCTTCATCTATGCGGACGGCAAGGAACTCGCCAGCCCGACCACCGGCGACGGGTCTTATACCATCGCGGACCCGCCGACAGGATCGGTCAAGATCTGCGTTCGTCCGATGGCCGGAGGCGGGTTAACGCCGCCACCGAAGGCCGGCGGCGGCGAGATTCCGAAGGACGCCCCCGGTGCCGGTGGCATTGCCCCCCCGGGCAAGTACGGCAACCCCGCGACGAGCGGCCTTACGTACGAAGTCAAAGCGGGCAAGCAAGAGCACAACATCACGCTCAAATAAGCGGTCGCGAGCTGACGCTTCAACGTGGGCCGAGTCGGGCGAAGATTCGCACGGCTCGGCCGTTCTTCGTTGTGCCCCACCTCTCTACTCGCATCTCTCGGAGTGAATCGTGTCACATGAAGCAGCGGAGGCCGAGCGCCCACAACCGGAGCGAGGTCGTCGTCGCTGGCTGGTGATTGCACTGCTCGCGGGTGTGGTTGCGTTCCTTCGGGTTCGCCGGCGCTGGCTCGTGGTGCTCGTGATCGCCCTGCTCGCGGGCGGAACCGCGTACTACGTGCTTCGCTCCAGTAGCCGCAATGCAGTCACCGAGGAAGACCTGTGGTTCGCGGACGTGACCGACGACGTCGGACTTCAGTTCGTCCAAGACCCCGGCGACCTGAACCGCTGGCTGTTGCCTCAGATTCATGGGACCGGCGTCGCCATTTTCGACTACGACGGCGACGAGCGGCTCGACCTGTACCTGCTCAACTTCGGCGGGGCGAACTCCAAATCGACCAACCGGCTTTACAAGAACATGCCGGACGGGACGTTCAAGGACGTGACCGAGGGGTCCGGGCTGGGCATTGGAGGCGAGAACGTCGGGGTGATCGTCGGTGACGTCAACAACGACGGGTGGCCCGATGTCGTCGTGACGCAGTACATCGGAGTTAAGCTGTTCCTCAACCGTGGCGACGGCACGTTCGCGGATGTGACAGAAGAATCGGGGCTGAAAAACCCGCTGTGGGGGGCCTCTGCCAACCTGTTCGATTACGACCGCGACGGATACCTCGACCTCGTCATTGCGAACTACATCGACCTCGACCCCGCTCAAGTCTGCCTCCACATCAACGGCAAGCGCGACTACTGCGGGCCGTCGGCGTTCCGGGGCACGGCCACCAAACTGTTCCGTAACCGTGGCGCGGAACTGGCACAGAACAAGAACCCCACGAAGCCGCGCGCCGCATTTGAAGACGTGACGGTCAAGGCCGGACTTGCCGCGGCCCCGGGTCCGGGGTTGGGCGTCTACTGCGCCGATTTCACCGGCGACGGCTGGCCCGACATCTTCATCGCCAATGACGCACAACCGAACCACCTGTGGATCAACCAGAAGAACGGAACGTTCAAGGAGGAAGCTCACTTCCGCGGCATCGCCCTCGACGCGATGGGGGTGGCGCAAGCCGGGATGGGAGTCGCGATCGGCGACATTGATGGCGACGGACTGTTCGACGTGTACGTCACGCACCTGTCCAGCGACCGGAACACGCTGTGGCGACAGGGACCGAAGCGGGGACAGTTTACGGACCGAACCGCGCAGGCCGGACTGATGGCGACCGAGTGGCGCGGCACCGGGTTCGGCACCGTGTTGGCTGACTTCGACCACAACGGCTGGCCCGACATCGCCATCGCTAACGGCGCGGTGTCGCGCGGCACCCCGACCCCGAACCCGGAGTTGGGAGAGCACTTTTCCGAGTACAGCGAGCGGAACCAACTCATTCGCAACTCCGGCGACGGCAAGTTCCTCGACGTGTCCTCCAAGAACAAGCCGTTTTGTGGCACCGCAAACGTCGCGCGCGGTCTGGCCGTCGGCGACCTCGACGGCGACGGCGCACTCGACATGGTACTCACCACGGTCGGCGCGCGAGCGCGGGTGTTCCGAAACGTGGCCCGCAATCGTGGGCACTGGCTTCTCGTCCGCGCTTACGACCCGCGGCTCAAGCGTGACGCCTACGGTGCGGAGGTGACCGCCGTCACAACGACGCGGCGCATCCTCCGCGTCATCAATCCCGGTGACAGCTACCTGTGTAGCAGCGACCCGCGCGCCCATTTCGGCCTGGGAGACGCCTCGCGCTTTGAGGCCATTCATGTGCTCTGGCCCGATGGCCTCTCGGAAACGTTTCCGGGCGGACCCGCGGACCGGGCGTTCACGTTGGAACGCGGGAAGGGCCGAGCGGAAACTGTTAAAGTGCCGTAGTCGCCCCCGTGACAGGTCCGCAGGTGCCGCGATGAAACGAAGGCGCGCTCTCCTGATCGTTCTGAGTCTGGTCGGCGCGCTCGGCGTCGCGGGCCGGTACGCCTGGCGGTCGTACACGGCCCCGGTGCCCCCGCACGTTCCCCTCGAAGGTGTACCGGAGGAGAAGGTCGAACGCATTCGCACCGCGCAGCAGGCCGTGCGCGCCACCCCACGGTCAGGTGCGGCCTGGGGCGAACTCGGGTTGACCTTGCTGGCGAACGGATTTCTGGAGCAATCGATCCCGTGCTTCGCCCACGCGCACAAGTTCTCACCGAAGGAACCGCGGTGGCCGTATTTCCTCGGGTCCACGATGCTCACGTCGGGCCGGCGCGAGGGCTTCGACAAAATGCGCGACGCGCTCGCGCTGGCACGGACGCCGAAGGATCGCCGGGCGGTCCTGCTCCCGCTTGCCCGCGCGCTCGTTCAGGACGGCCAGTTCGACGAAGCCGCTAAGCGCACGGAAGAGTTACGCGCTATCGAGGGCGACAGCCCCACCGTCGATTACGTTCTGGGACTGCTGGCCGTCGGGCGTAACGACCGAGAGACGGCACGCGCGCACTTGGGTCGCGTGACCGATCACCCGTGTGCCCGCCTCCGGGCCTGCACGCTCCTAGTCGCCGTCGTCGATGACGAGAAAGTAGCGCGCGAGTACCTTCGCAAGTCCGCTGACATGCCCATGGACCTGCCGTGGCCGGACGGGTTCGAGGACGACCTCGCGCGCTACCGCATCGACTCCAACCGCGGACTCGCCCGGTACACCGAACTGTACGACAAGGGCCAGCACGAGGAAGCCCTCGTGATCCTGCGCGAACTGGTCGCCAACTCGCCCGAACCCGGAACCTGCTTCATGTTGGGGTTCACGCTCATGTCGCGCAACGAGTTCGCGGAAGCCGCGGCCAACTTCCGAAAGGCCTCTCAACTCAGCCCGCGTGACGCCAAACTCCACATGTTCCTCAGCATGGCGCTGTCGTTGCAGGGGCAAAATCGACTCAACGCGCCCGGAGGCCAAGCCGAGGCCGCGCAGTTGTTCCGGGACGCGGTTCAGGCCGCGGACACGGCCATCCGCCTCCGCCACGGACTTGTCGACGCACACCTGACCCGGGGACAGGCGCTGAAAAACCTGGGGCTGTTGCCCGAGGCCATCGCATCCTTTCGACAGGCCGTACTGATCGGACCCGAGTTCGCCGAAATGCATCAGGCGTTGGGTGAGGCGCTGGCCGAATCGGGGCAACTACGAGAAGGGATCGAATACCTCGAGAACGCGGTTCGGTTCGCCAAGCCGAAGGAGACGAAGCCGCAGCAGGCGCTCGATAAGTGGAAACCCAAAGCTAAGACGCCGTGAGCCGTGAGTCGTATCCGCCCCGCTAACCCGCGGGGCGGTTTCGTTTCTGCCCGTCGCGCACTTCGGCTACCATATCCCCACGTCACGCCCCTCCCGAAGGACCGCGCCATGTCCCGGTTTCGCTTCGCGCTTGTGCTCGCGCTCCTTGCCGCGCCGGTCGCGCTCGCGCTCGACCCCGCCGTGCCGCCGGTCGCGAAGAAGGTGCCGCACAAGCTCACCGAGCACGGCGAGACGCGGACCGACGATTACTTCTGGATCAAGGACAAGACCAACAAGAACGTGCTCAAGTACCTCGACGCCGAGAACGCCCACACCGCGAAGCGGCTCAGGCCGACCGAGAAGTTTCAGGAACAGCTCTACAAGGAGTTCCTGTCGCGCATCAAGCAGACCGACGAGGACGCGCCGGTGAGGGACCGCGGGTACTGGTATTACGCGCGCACGGTGGAGGGGAAGCAGTACCCGATTCACTGCCGCAAGAAGGGCACGCTCGACGCGCCGGAAGAGGTGCTGCTCGACGGCAACGAACTGGCGAAGGGGCAGAAGTTCTTCAGCTTCGGCCCACAGCGTGTCAGCCCCGACGGGAACCTGCTCGCCTACGCCACCGACACGACGGGGTTCCGCGAGTACGTCCTGCACGTCAAAGACCTGCGCACCGGGAAGCTCGTCGTGAACAAGCTGGCGAAGGCCCCTCAGTTCGAGTGGGCCGCTGACAACAAGACCCTGTTTTACACCACCGAAGACGAGGCGAAACGCGCCGACAAGGTGTGGAAGCACACGCTCAGCGCGGTGAACCAGAAAGACGAACTGGCTTACGAAGAGAAGGACGAACTGTTCTGGCTGGAGCTGTCGAAGTCGCGCGACCAGAAGGTGCTGTTCCACTCGTCGGTGAGCTACGGCAGCACCGAGGTTCGGTTCCTGCCGAGCGACAAGCCGGGCGACAAGTGGCGAACGATTCGGAAGCGCGAGCGCGATCACGAGTACGACGCGACCCATCGCGACAGTGTATTCTTCGTCCGCACGAACAAGGGCGCGACCAACTTCAAGGTGATGACCGCGCCGGTCGCGACCCCGGAGAAGTGGGGCGAGTTCATCAAGTACGATCCGGCCGTGTACGTCGAAGACGTGTCGGTGTTCGCGCGACACGTCGTGTTGTCGGTGCGCGTCGGCGGGCTGACGCAACTGCACGTCCGCGAGTTCAAGACCGGGGCCACGCACACGGTCGACTTCAAGGACACGGTGTTCGACGTGGCACTGTCGAGCAACCCGGAGTTCGACACCGACGCGATCCGGTTCACCCACTCGTCACTCGTTTCGCCCGACGCCGAGTACCGCTACGATCTGAACACGAAGGGCCGCGAGCTGCTCAAACAGAAGGAAGTACCGGGCGAGTACAAGCCTGCCGACTACGCGACCGAGCGCGTGAACGCGACCGCGCCGGACGGCACGCGGGTGCCGATCTCACTCGTGTACAAGAAGGGACTGAAGCGCGACGGCACCGCCCCGTGCCTGTTGTACGGCTACGGCGCGTACGGCCTGAACATGACGATGGACTTCGACGCTGTGCGCGTGAGCCTGCTGGACCGCGGGTTCGTGTACGCCATCGCCCACATTCGGGGCGGTTCCGACCTGGGCCGCGGCTGGTACGACGACGGCAAGATGCTGAAAAAGATGAACTCGTTCACCGACTTCATCGCCTGCGCCGACCACCTCGTGAAGGAGAAGTTCTGTTCGCGCGACAAGCTCGCCATCGAAGGCGCGAGCGCCGGCGGGTTGCTCATCGCCGCGGCGCTCAACCTGCGCCCGGACCTGTGCAAGGCCGCGGTGCTGAAGGTGCCGTTCGTGGACGCGATCACCACGATGCTGGACGAGTCGATCCCGCTCACGGTGCAAGAGTTCCTCCAGTGGGGCAACCCGAAGGTGAAGGTCGAGTACGAGTACCTCAAGACGTACTGCCCGTACACCAACATTAAGAAGGCCGACTACCCCGCGATGCTGGTGATGACCGCGCTGAACGACTCGCAGGTGCTGTTCCACGAGCCGACGAAGTACGTCGCCAAGATGCGGGCGCTGCGCACGGACAAGCACCCGCTGCTGTTGCGGTGCAACATGGACGCCGGGCACGGCGGCGCTTCGGGACGGTACGATCACCTCAAGGAAGACGCGCTGGTGCTGGCGTTCCTCCTCGATCAGATGGGGATTTCGAAATAGCCCGGGTCGGCTCAGTGATCGGTGCTGCGAAGCATGGCCCGTGTCTCGCGGAGTGCGTCCACGACCACGGTGGAGAGCGCCCGGCAGATGTTTGTCGCGGCGGTCGTCCCCGCGAGATCGAAGAGCAGTGCAAACCCGGGGTCGGATCGAGGCTGGAAGTCGGTCAGTGTCCGCTCACACTGCACGTGGTTCGCCAGCGCATCGGCCGCAGCGGTCAGGGCCACGAGTAGGCGGTGGGTCTCCTCCGCGGTCGGGTCGTGATGGTGCGAAATCGCGCTGGAGATCGATTGCGGTAGGGTGTTCGCGCGCGCAAAGCGGAGGCCGATTTCGCAGTGGTCGGTGTTGAGCGCCGCGCGCTCGGGGAGCAGAATGTCGGCACCCTCGCGGAACGTCAGCGGGTCGGTCCGGGCGAACGTGTCCGGGGCGCGCGCACACAGGATCACCCGGCCGATGTCGTGGAGCAGCCCCGCGGAAAACTCCTCGCCTCGAAAGCCGAGTTCACCCGCGGCGTTGATCCGGGCGGCCAGTGCCCCGGTGAAGAACGCGTGTCGGAGCAGCGCCTCGCACGCGGCCGCCGCGGCCGGTACGGCCGGTTTGAACGTGTCGCGCACGGCCACGGCTGCGACGACCCGCTGGCACCCCCGCATCCCCAGTCGGCTGGTCGCCTGCGACAGGGTTTCGGTCGGGTACCGCCCGCGGTAGGCCACCGAATTCGCGAGCTTCAAAACGGCCGCGGCCAACACCCCATCACGGCGGATCAGTCCCGCGAGGTCGACGAGCGCGGCATTGGGATCGTTGATGACAGCAAGCGCGCGGGCGGTGGTGCCGGACAGGGTTGGAAAGGTCTCAACCTTGTCGAGATCGCGCAACAGCTCGCTCGCGGGCTCTGGCCGCGTTTGCCCGCTGCGAAACAGTCGGGGGAAAGCTTTGAAGAACATGGTCATAATGGGTCGCTCTCGGGTAACTGATAAGCTTTCATAGTGCAGGTGTGGGGCACGTGCCCGAAATGCGACCCATTGATCCGGGGCATCAGTATTCAGGCCGGGCGCAATGGGTCGAACGGGCTGAGGGTCTGCGATGGACACCGGGGGCATTGTTCTCTGTGGCGGGCGCTCATCGCGCATGGGTGCGCCAAAGGCCTGGCTCCCCTTCGGCAACGAACTGATGCTCCCGCGTGTCGTGCGTATCGTGAGCGAAGCCGTGGGGCCGGTGGTGGTCGTGGCCGCGCCCGGTCAGGAGGTGCCGCCACTTCCCGCTAACGTGCGAATCGTGCGCGACGAAGTCGAAGGACGCGGGCCGCTGGGCGGGTTGGTCGCCGGGCTTGCGGCGCTCGAAGGCGAAGCGGACGCGGTGTATCTGTCATCGTGTGATGTGCCACTGTTGAAGCCGGAGTTCGTGCGGGCGATGTTCGAAGCGCTGCGAACACCGAAGTGCGGCGGCCCGTTCGTGATCGACGCCGCGGTCCCGCGCGCGAACGGCCGCCTGCACCCGCTCGCGGCAGCGTACTCGGTCGCGATATTGCCGCAGGTTCGCGCGATGCTGGCCACCGACCAGCTCTGCATGACGGGACTGCTCGACGCGGTAACGGCGGTCGTAATCGAAGGGGCCGAGATCGCACACATCGACCCGGAACTGGACTCACTTCGTAATGTGAACACGCCGGACGATTACGCCGCCACGCTCCGGATATTCAACGCTCGCGAGAGTACGCGGTGACTTCCCGAACCTGTCCCACGTGCGGGGCTACTGTGCCCGGCGCGGCAGTCCAGTGTCTTCGGTGCCGCGCGCCGCTGCCGGCGAAGCGGCACGCGGTAGTTCGAAGCCATCGCGCGCGACTGCCGCGACCGCGGGCTGGAAGTAAAGTAACGTCCCCTACCCTCTGGTTCCCGAAATGCATCCGCACAAGCAGCACCACGAGCGTCACGCCGGCACCGAGGCGAACAAAGAGTTCCTCCACAAGATCAGCCGCGAGCGGATCGACCCCAAGGCGGTCGGCGCGGGCGCGAGCGCCGCGGACCTGATTGATAGCGCGTTCCTGTCCTACAACGGCGGGCGACTGCGCGAAGGCTGCCAGCTCTTCGTGAAGAAGATGCTGGCGAACAACGGCACCGTCGGCCTCGCACTGTCCGGTGCGCTGACGCCCGCCGGCCTCGGCATGTCGTGCCTCGTGCCACTCGTCGAAGGCGGATTCGTGGACTGGATCGTTTCGACCGGTGCGAACCTGTACCACGACACGCACTACGCACTCGGCATGGACCTGTACCAGGCCGGGCCGAACCTGCCGGACATGGAGCTGCGCGAGAACCAGGTCATCCGCATCTACGACATCATCTTCGACTACCAGAACTTGCTCGGCACGGACGCCTTCTTCCGCAAGCTGTGCCGTGGCGACGCCTTTCAGCAGACGATGGGCACCGCGGAGTTTCACAACCTCGTGGGCAAGTACGTCGCGGAGGGCGAGCAGAAGGCCGGGCGCGTGGGCAAGAGCTTGCTGGGGGCGTGCTATCGGACGGGAACGCCGGTGTTCACCAGCTCGCCCGGCGACAGCAGCATCGGCATGAACCTCGCCGCGCTAATGCTCGAAGGCGGCCAGCTCCGCATCGACCCGCTGCGCGACGTGAACCAGAGCGCCGCGGTGGTGTGGGACGCGAAGGCCGGCGGCGGCACCTCGTCGGTGCTGATCCTCGGCGGCGGCAGCCCGAAAAACTTCATGCTGCAAACGGAGCCGCAGATTCAGGAGGTGCTGGGCCTGAGCGAAGCCGGGCACGACTACTTCCTGCAGTTCACCGACGCGCGCCCGGACACCGGCGGCCTGAGCGGGGCCACGCCCAGCGAGGCCATGACGTGGGGCAAGGTCGATCCCGACAAGCTGCCGGACTCGGTTACATGCTACGTCGATTCGACCATCGCACTGCCCCTGCTGACCGCGTACAGCTTGACGCGGCTGCCCAAGCGCGAGCCGAAGCGCCTGTTCGACAAGTTCCCGGAGTTGACCCGCCGACTGGAAGCCGGGTACGCTGAGACCCGCGCGAAGCGCGCGGAGTGACGGCCGCGCTCGCCTTCGGCTCACTGCAAACGAAGGAGTCTCGACGATGCGTTTCTTCGGCGCTCTGGCAGTGGTGTGTGGGAGCTTGGTCGCACTCGCGCCGGCACAGCCGCCGGAGCCGAAACACGTCGACGACGACGCCGTTTACGAGCAGTTCTTCGACAAGTTGGAAGCGCTGGCGAAGGACAAGAAGCCGCTGGCGCACAAGAAGCTCGTCGCCAAACTGAAGCCGGCCGCGGCAGGTATCACGCCCGCCAAGCCGGGGAACAAGGCACTGACGCCCGAAGAGGTCTACAAGGCCGCAGTGCCGGGGGTGTGGATCGTCGGCAGCACCTACCCGGATAAGGCCGGGAACTGGCAGACCGGCACATACGCCACCGCGTGGGTGCTCGCCGCCGACGGCGTCCTCGTCACCAACTGGCACGTCTTCGAAGACCTCAACGACGGCGAAGTGTTCGGCGCGTCCGATCGCGACGGCAACACCTACCCCGTCACCGACTTCCTCGGCGGCGACAAGGCCGCGGACGTGGCCGTGTTCCGCGTCGCGGCGAAGGGGCTGACCCCGCTACCGGTCGCGCCGGCGCACGCGGAGGTCGGCTCGTGGGTCGGCGTCATCAGTCACCCCGGCGACCTGTTCTACGTGTACACACAGGGCACCGTGACGCGGTACAGCACGAACACCAACGACGACAAGAAGGTCGAGAAGTGGATGGGCATTTCGGCCGAGTACGCGAGCGGGTCGAGCGGCGCGCCCGTGCTGAACAAGTTCGGCGCGGTGGTCGGCATGGCGGCGCTCACACTCAGCATCGACGCCAGCGACGAGCCAAAGAAGGCCGAGAACCCGGCGCGTCGGAAGCCGAAGTTCGTTCGCGCGAAGGACGACAAGCCGAAGGAAGCGCCGAAACCGAACGCCAAAGGCTCGCCACAGCAGATGGTCGTGAAGATGGCCGTACCCGGCCCGGTGGTACTCAAGTGGGCCGGGAAGTAGCGCGCGGCGAGCGACACTTCGCGCTCGCCCGCGGCTACCTCGGTACAGATCAGCCCTTGCGCGCCGGGGGCTTCACCTTCTCGTAGACGAGTTTCACGCATTGTTCGAGGAACTCGAAGTACTCCGTGCCGGCGATCTCCTTCACGCGGCCCACCAGCAGCCGGCGGCGCTCCAGCAGTTCGACGCAGGTTTCCACACCCATCTTGTCGAGCGGGCCGCCGGCGGCCTGCATTTCCAGCAGTTCCTGAACCTCGTCCGGGCACAATTGGCCCGCGCGGGACTCGTTGCGGCTCAGCCACGCGACCAGGGCCGGGAGCGCGGCGCGCTCGTGGAGCAGCTTCAGCGTCTCGTCGTCGGCCGCCGGCTTGCCGTGCATCCGCGGCAGCAGCCGGTCGAGCGGGAGCGAGCGCAGTTCGCTGACCGTCAGGCCCAGCGCCTTCGCGCACTGGTTGATGGTGGTATTCCGAAGCCCGCGCTTCGGACCGCCGTGCAAGATCTGGTGGCAGGTGTGCCGATTCAGGTCCGAGATGCGGGCGAAGTCTTCTTGGTTCCAGCCCCGCTCCTCAACCAACCGGGCGATCTTGTTCGCAAGTTCCGCCCCAGTCGGCCCCGGAGATGCCGCGTTCATCCGTGCTACCCCGTTGGCGTGTGTTCCTCTTGGAACAATCCTAATGCGGGCGCGCTCGCGTGGTAGTGCGGAGTGAGGAAGGAAGTGAAAAAAGACGACCCGCCGGACGGTTCTTGTACACCGTCCGGCGGGTCGGAACTTCTGAGCTGGCCCGATCAGTACGGGCTGGTGCCCGCGCCGGCGATCGGCGGGACCGTCGGGATCGGCGGAATGCTGCTGCTGTTGCCGCCCTTCGGCTTCTCCTTGGGCTTCTCGTCCTTCGGCTTCGGCATCTCCTTCGGCGGGGTCGTACCGCCGGTCGCCGGTGGCGGGGTCAGGTGCGCCGCGCCGCACGGGTCGCACGTCGGCCCGCAGTTCGACTTCTTGGAACCCCAACGCGACTTCAACTTGTCGAACAGGTTCGGTCGATCGGCCGCGCCGCAGGTGTTGCACGGGGCCGGAGCCGCACACGGGGCCGGGGCCGGCGCGCAGCCGCAGTCGTGCGCCTTCTTGCCGATCCCGCCGAGGCGACTCTTGATCCGGTCCAGAAGACCCGGCTTCTTGTCGCAGCACCCGGCCGGTGCGCCACAGTTGTTGCATCCCGCACCGCTGACCACCATCGGTGCGGCGGGTGGGTGGGCCGGCGGCGCGGGGTCGGCCCCGGCCAGCGCGGCCGATGACATGATCAGGAACGCGGCATTCACGACGGCAACCCTCCACTAGTGGCGAGTCATGGGTTTTGGGGAACTCAACTCACTACTGGAATCGACGGCGGCGCGGCGCAATCGTGAAGCGCATGAAGCGAATCGAGGAATCTCGAAACCCGCACAGTCGGGTCGCGCCGTGCGTTCCGCACAGTTCGCCGGTGCCGGCTGTGCCGCCTTTGCCCGCCGCGCGGTCCCGCGCGCCCGACCCGCGGGACCGGTTGGCCTTGCCCTATCGGTGGACATACGTTCTAAAAGAGAGCGTCCGCTCTTCACGCGAGGTTCCTGCCGTGTCCCGTGCCGAGAAACAGTGGCACCTGCGCCCCAACGACCCGACCGCGAGCAACCGGCTGGCCGCTGCCGCGAAGGTCTCGTCCGTCGTCGCGCAACTGCTCCTGAACCGCGACGTGCGCGACCCCAAAGCCGCGCGCCGGTTCCTCGATTCCGAACTGGTGGGGTTGCACCCACCGCTGGCCCTGCCGGGTGTCGGGGCCGCGGCCGAGCGCATCGTGCTCGCGCTGCGCGAGAAGCGCCGCATCTGCATCTACGGCGACTACGACGTGGACGGCGTGACCGGCACCGCGGTACTGCTGCGGGTGCTCGGCAAGCTCGGCGCGGACGTCGAGTTCCACGTTCCGCTCCGGCTCTCGGAAGGGTACGGGCTGAACTCGGAGCGGATTCGCGAACTCGCCAAGACCGGCGTGTCACTCGTGGTGAGCGTCGATTGCGGGATCGCCAGCCTCGCCGAGGCCGAGGTCGCGCGCGCGGTCGGACTGGAACTCATCATCACCGACCACCACGAGATGAAGGTCGGGATGGACGGCGCGCCGCTGCTCCCGCCGGCGTCGGTTCTCGTTCACCCGCGGCTGCCGGCCGCGGTCCCGTACCCGTTCGGCGACCTGTCCGGCGCGGGGGTCGCGTTCAAGCTCGCGTGGGCCGTCGCGCAGCGCGCGTGCGGGTCCGAGAAGGTGCCCACGGAGCTGCGCGAGGTGCTGCTCGACGCGGTCGGGCTGGCCGCACTCGGGCTGGTCGCGGACGTCGTTCCGCTGCGCGACGAGAACCGCATCCTTGTGCGGCACGGTCTGAACCGCATCCGCGAGAACCCGTCGGTCGGATTGAAAGCACTGCTAGACGCCAGCGGCGTGAAGCCCGATCAGGTGCTCACGTCCGAAGACGTGGGCTTCAAGTTGGCCCCGCGGTTGAACGCGGCCGGGCGGCTCGGCT
This sequence comes from Planctomycetia bacterium, assembly GCA_005773755.1. GTDB lineage: Bacteria > Planctomycetota > Planctomycetia > Gemmatales > Gemmataceae > Gemmata. The sequence continues at coordinate 1,497 of SXHE01000725.1, read as the reverse complement.
GCGCCCGGTTCGCGGTCGAACTGCTCACCACCACTTCGCCCGCGAAGGCCGCGGAGCTGGCGCGGCAGCTCGAAGCGCTGAACGCCGAGCGGCAGTCGCACGAGCGCAAGTACACCGCGCACGCGAAAGACCTCGTGGAAAAGGACTTCGCGAACGACCCGGCCATCGTGGTCGCGTCGAACGAGTGGCACCCCGGCGTGGTCGGGATCGTCGCCAGCCGACTGGTGGATCACTTCGGGAAGCCGGCGCTGGTCATCGCGATCCCGCCGAACGAGCAGGTCGCGACCGGGTCCGGGCGCAGCGTCCCCGACTTCGCGCTACATCGGGCGCTGCTGGCGTGCGACGCGCTGCTGGAAGGGCACGGCGGTCACGCCGCCGCCGCCGGATTTAAGGTGCGCCCGGACCGCATCCCGGCGTTTCGCGAGCGGTTCAACGCCTACGTCGCTACGCACGTCCCCGGCGGCGCGCCGGCCCCGCGGCTCACGCTCGACGCCGAGGTGCCGCTCTCCGCGATCACCTGGGGGCTGATGCGCGACCTGGACAAGCTCGAACCCTACGGCGCGGGGAACGCAAAGCCCAAGTTCCTCGCCTCCGGGCTGAAGGTGGAGGCCCCGCGGCTCATGGGCCAGGGCGAGGTGCAGCGGCACCTGTCGTTCCGCGCGCGGCAGGGCGATTCGGTGATCCGGTGCGTGGCGTGGAACATGGCCGAGCGGCTCGACGAACTGATGAGCGCCGGCGGCGACTGCTGTGTGGCGTTCACCCCGAAGATCAACGAGTGGAACGGGAACCGGACGCTCGAGCTTCAAGTAGTGGACATGAAGCCCGGCAAGACGGTGGACCTGGTGTGAGGCAGTTGTGTAGTGGAGCGCGAGGCCGATTACTTCTTCATCGGCATCTGCTTCTTCTTGATGTCGTCGACTTCGGCCTTCATCGAGCGCAGGAACCCGGCGTATTCGGGGGAATCGACCTTCGCCCCGACGTTGCCCACGTTGTAGCCCAGCGGCAGCGGAACCCACGATTCCAACCGCGCCGACATGAGGTTCCACAGCGCCGCCTCGCGCACCGCGATGTCCGGGTCGCCCAGCAGCGGGTGCTTGCGGTCGCCCGGCACCACCAGCTCATCGAGGCGGCTCAGGTCGGGTTTCTGCGGCGAGACGAACCCGCGCATCAAGCGAAGCAACACGTCGGCGTTGTTCTCGGTGATCTCTTTCTGGAGCAGCACGGGGAGCAGCCGCTCGGTGTTGCCCACGTCGCGCGCGAGCCAGTTCACCAGCGCGGTAACGACCGCCTGGCGCGACAGCCACGGCAGTTCAGATCGCAGCACATCGACCAGCAAGCTCAGCCCCGCGGCACCGTCGGCGGTCGAGTCGCAGAGCGCTGCGCGCGCGTACACCGAGAGCCGCGAGACGAGGCCCTGGTCGGCGGGGGGGATGTCCGGCAGTTCGGGGCCGACGCGATCCTTGATGACCGCACCGATTACCTCGCGCGTCGTCACCT
>SXHE01000724.1 GCA_005773755.1 Planctomycetia bacterium | reverse complement strand
CTGTCGCTGATGCAGATGGCGAAGGTGAGCGCGGCGCTGGCCCGGTACGACTCCGCCGGCGGCCTCTACGTCTGCATCCTGACGAACCCGACGATGGGCGGCGTCGCCGCGAGCTGGGCGCTGCAAGGCGACATCACGCTGGCCGAACCGAAGGCGATGATCGGCTTCGCCGGCCGCCGCGTCATCAGCAACACCGTGCGCGTGGAACTGCCGGAGAACTTCCAGACCAGCGAGTTCCTGCTGAAGCACGGGTTCGTGGACCGCGTCGTCCACCGCCGCGACCTGCGCACCGAGGTCGCCCGCATCGTGGACTACTGCCAGATTGGATAGAGTTGCGAGTGGCGAGCAAAGCCACGGTTCTCAGCCCCCGGCGTCGTGTCCTTCTGCCCTTCGCCCGCCACTCGCCACTCGTCACTCGCAACTGAGGCATGCCGTGGGCCTGTTCGACTTCTTGTTCGGCAAGGGTAAGGGCGGCGGCAATCCCAAGAAGGGGTTGAAGCGGATCAACCTGGAGAAGCGGTTCGACCTGAGCGCCGGCCGCACCGGGCAAGGGAGCATGTCGAAGGTGTTCCGCGCCTACGACCGCGAACTCGGTCGCCACGTCTGCCTCAAGCTGCTCGACAAGGCCAAGACCAAGAAGTTCGAGGAGCGCTTCATCGGCCTGAAGAAGCCGAGCGAGGGTGAGGTGTGCATGGCCTTGCGGCACGAGAACATCGTCCGCACCTTCGAGCACGGCGTCACCACGCAGGGCGAACCGTACCTGGTGATGGAGTGGGTCGAGGGCGTCGGGCTGAACTACCTCGTCGAGACCCGCGCGCCGCAGATCCAGGGCAACCGCATCAACTTCATGGGGCAGCTCTGCGACGCGGTGCAGTTCATGCACGACAACAAGTGGCTCCACCGCGACCTGTGCGCCCGCAACGTGATGGTGGACAAGGAGGGCGTGCTGAAGCTGATCGACTTCGGCCTGACGATCCCGTACACGCCGCCGTTCTGCGTGGGCGGCAACCGCACCGGCACGCCGGACATCCTGGCCCCGGAGATCATCAAGCGCAAGTCCACCGATCACCGCGTCGACCTGTTCGCGCTGGGCGTGACCGGGTACGAGGTGTTTACCAGCCAGTTGCCGTGGGAGCGGTCCGTATCGAGCGAAGAAACCTTCCGCCGCCGGCTGAACACGGCCCCGCGCGCGGCGAAAACACTGAACCCGAAGATCGAGGACCGGCTCTCGGACATCCTGCTCAAATCAATCTCGCGCGAACCCGCCGACCGCTATCCCACCGCGACCGCGTTCAAAGAGGCCCTGTTGAAGCTGGAAAAGCAGGATTATTAGGTAACGCTGATGCCGAAATCGACGGGCGGCGTGTAGCACGCGGTCAGTAGCCCGACTTCAGGGTCGTGGCGCTCGTACTTGCGCCCAGTTCGCATCGCGACTTCAACCAGCGCGCGGCACCGCCGCACGGCATCCGCTTTCTGTTCGGGTCGCACCCAGAACGGGTACGGCAACCGCTCGAAGTCTTTGGACTGGATGTTGCGCGTGTGGTTCAGCACGCCTTTCAGGATGCGCGTGCAGAGCGGGGTCAGACACCAGCCGAGTATGAAAACTAACTCGTCCGGGTTGACGCCGTCGCGCAGGAACCCGCACGGCGCGCCGCTGTCGAGGATGTACCCGGGCGGCAGGTATCGGGCGTTCAAGGTCGGGGAGATCAGTTGCCACGTCAGCCCCTCGCGCTTGAAATACGGCATCCCCCCAACGCCGTGCAGATACCAGTTGCCGTTCTTCTTGAAGGTGATGACCGCGTCCCCGTCGTCGCGCCAGAAGATGGCGTGGCGCGGCGGCCCGTAGACGATGTCGTTGCATCCCTTGTTGTAATAGCAGTAATCGGGGTGCGGGAGTTCCACACGCACCGGCGCGGCCAGCGGGACCGCATCGACCGTGCGGCGGGTCTCGCCGTTACGCTCTTGCGCCGCGACCTTCGCCCGCGCAGCCACCGACAGAACGTTCAGCCGCGCGCGCTCCAACTCGCGCCGTAGCGTGATCGGTTCGTGGCGGAACTCGAACTCGTAAGGCTCGGCAATCGTGTCGTCAACGATGTCGCGGACGAACAGTTCGTTACGCCCGACCGTCATGCCGCTCGACGCGACCATGAAGTCGCCGAGCTTGGGGCCTTCGAACAGCCGGCCGAGGGACTCCGTGATCTGCCACGACCGGTTCCCCGTCAGGTTGATCGTCTCGCGACGGAGCACGCGCTCGTCGATCTCGACTTGCTGCGTGAGGCCGGTCCGCGCGAAATCGAGAACCACCATCGGCTGATTGGTTTCTTCAAACTCTTGGTCGACCGCCCGGACGCTGGTGCGCCCGCGGTTCAGGAGGAACTCGCGCAGCCCCTTCATGGTGGGGATGGTGAGAAACGTGTCGCTACAGATGAACTGGAGGCGACCGTCGGGTTTGAGCAGTTCGACCGCGCGCACGATAAAGAAACTGTACGTCTCTTTCTTGATCTTAAACCCGTCGCGCTCACCGTACTGCCCGTCGAGACGGTCCTGGAGTCGCGGCTCGATGGTGCCGCCGAACGGCGGGTTGCCGACGATGAGGTCGAACTCGCGCGTACCGCCGAACAGCGTCTCGCTTGAGTCGGGCGCGTCGAACTCGGTGTCGAAAAAATCGCCGCAGATGAGGTTGCTCTCTCGCGGCACCGTCCCCCACCGATCACGGATCGCCTGCACGAGCGCGGCGTGCGCGGGTGGGTCGATCTCGACGGCGAACACGTTCTCGGTCAGCGCCCGGCGCAGCCGTGCGGCCACTGACCCGGTGTGCAACTCAATGAACCGCTCGATCAGGGGCAGTACGAACGCCCCGTTTCCGGCACTCGGTTCCAGTACCCTCGTGGTCGGTGTTAGGGGCAGGTCCGCGACCAACCGCCGCGCCAAGCCCGCAGGCGTGTAGTACTGCCCCAGTTGGCGCTTCTGTGCCCGCTCGGTCTTAGTTTGGCTCATCGACAAATCCCAGGGCCGACTGATCGATCTTGTGATCTGACTTTGCGATGTACGCCCCAAGTGCCTTGTCGAAAGTGCTGATCGTGCGACGGCGAGCCTGAACCAACCGCTCGTTCCCGGCCTTGAGCATTTTCAACAGATTGCCGATCTTGTCAACGATCGGCTTCGGCGTGACTGAATAGCCTTTCTCCATCTCCTCGAAGAATTTCTTTTCGAGGAGCATCATTTGCCCCGGTCCATCATTGTATGTGGTCCATTCGAGGTGATCGAGGAGATCAACGATGAGCACCTTCGGCTTCGGATCACTTTTCTCGACCAACTCGAACTTCACGAACAGTAGGTAGTACGAGTCGATCTGGTCGGCTAGCAAAGCGCGCAGAACCCGTTTTAGGGACACGAGGTTCGGCTGCCCGTTTGCGCCCACTATGCCTGTTTTCACGTTGATCGGGTTGAAGATGCCGCCACCGCCACTCTTGAGCCACACATCACCCATCGACCGAGGGCCCAGGGACCGAGTTACGAATTGTGATTTAAGGAGCGAAGTAGTGCAGTCGTCAACGAAGTCCGCCATGCTGTGTCCGCGTTCCTTCTTCCGACCAACCAACCGGCGAAACTCACCGTCATCTTTCGCCTTTTTCGCCCACATCACTTGCGTCAGTTTTCTGATCTCCTCGCACGTCTTCGCGTCGATTGCCATGTTGCGCGGTTTCCTCTCGGTTGGTGGGACCGGCCGAACGCAAGGGGCTACAAACGACCCCGCGCTACATATCACGGCCGCTCGGCCCTCTACCCCAGCGGTTGGATCTGGTCGCCGGGTGTTGGTGCGAATCCGGTGGTGCGCGGGGAACAGATGAACTGTAGTCGCGGCGACGGTTTGACACAAGTTCCCGCGAGCGCGAATCACGCGCGCGCGGCCACCAGTGCCGCTGCCGCGAGTGCGGCGGTTTCGACGCGCAGCACGCGCGGGCCGAGGCTCGCGGCGGTCCAGCCGTGGGCGAGTGCCAGCGCGATCTCTTCCGGTGCGAATCCGCCTTCGGGACCGACCGCAATTGCACAGCCGCCCGCCGCGCGAGCGGGGGAAAGGTCCGGGCCGGTGTGCAGAACGAGGCAGGTCGCGGGCAGGTCGGTGCGGGCGACGAACGCGGCCCACTCGTGTGGTGGGTCCACGTGCATCAGGACGTTGCGCCCGCACTGCTTGCTCGCTTCAATCACGGCACGTTGGAACTTCTCCACAACGGTTGCTTTCGGGCGCACGACGGCGCGCGCGGTCACGAGCGGGACGAACCGCGTCGCGCCCAGTTCGGTCAGCTTCTCGATGAGGAAGTCGGCCCGGTCGCCTTTCGGGAGCGCGGAGCCGACTACAAGGGGGAAGGGGAGTTCTCGATTCGCCGCGACCGGGGCGAGGACGTTCAGCACAACATCGCGCTTGCCGACCGAGACGATCTCGGCGGGGTGGTCGCGGCCGTCGCCGTTGAACATCACGATGCAGTCACCGGGCGCGAAGCGGCGCACGGTAGTGAGGTGGTGCGCCTCCGGCCCGGTCAGGACGTATTCGCCCGGACCGAACGCGTCGGTGGTGTAGAAGCGGTCGGCCACAGGCGCTCAGACCCGTTCGACGCGGAGCGGGGCCGGGCTGTCTTCCGTGACGTTGGTGAACTCCAGATACGCATCGCGCGCGGCCGACTTCGCCAGCGGCGCGGTAGCGATCGCCGGCGTTGCGTCGACCGGGAGCGGCTCCCAGAACGTCGCGTAGGATTCCGGTGCTTGCGGCTCGCGAGTGTCAGTCTTCATGTGTCGATCCCCGACATGAGAAAACGAAATCGTTCAGCGATCCGCCACGAAACCTGCGAGTTGGTGGGCGTGTGGCGGAAGCGTTCTCGGACGCGAATGCGAGAAGGGCACCCACCAGATTACCGTGGGGCAACCGCCGCGATCAAGGGCGAACCGCGGACCGGGCTACGACTCCACACCGGCCCCGCGCCCGCCGACCCGGTGCCACCCGTCGCCGCGCCATTCGAACACCACCTCATCGCGCCCGCGCCACGCGACACAGTACAAACCATTGACGCTTGCGACCGACCACCCCAGCCGGCGGAGCAACTCCACGTTCGGCGCGGCGGACTCTTTCAAGACCAGTGGCGAGAGCGGTTGCACGGTGCGTCCTCCCGGTTGCGGTCTGCCGGGCGAATCGCGCGGCGGGCCGGGGTTCTTCAACACTAGAACGAAAAGGCACCAACAACTTGCGTGGGCAACCGATTCGCGCCGGGCACCAACGGACGGCTCTCCTCGCACGGTTCGGTATCGGATGTGTCGGTTCGGAAGATTACCGGTTCTCGCCACACCACGCGACCTGCGGGACAAGATGGACCGCGCATCCGGCCGCTCGCGTGTTTAACGCAGGATCGGCCGGTCCGCGACGATCGGCGCACCCGTTAATCCCAGAAGCGCCGCCGGCACCGGCTGCACCGGTGGCGGCACTTCGTTGCCGGGAAACACTTGCTCGCGGCCGACGGAGACGCTGGCGTTCGGGGCGTTAACGATCTTCGGGCCGAAGATTTCGGCCGGGTTCGCCAGGTCCGGGATCGGTTCGCCCGCTAACTCGGTCCGCTTTCGCAGGGTGCCGCGCGTGAACGGCCCCGCCCCGAACACCCAGGTGTCCTTAATCTGGCTGCTCGACTCGACCGTGCCCGACTGCCACACGGCCCGACCGGTGATCCGGTTGTAGGCGAACACGCCGATCTTCGCGACGCCGCGCTGGTCGCTCTTCTTCACCAGCGCGATTTCGGGGATCGCCGTGGGCACACCGGGCACGAGCGCCGGCAGCGACACCGCGGGCGTGCCGACCATCACGCTGTGCCGATCGGTCCCGACCGCGCCGGCGCGCAGTTCGACCACGAACACGGCGCGGCCGCGCTCCTCTTGCAACAGCGCGCCGTGCGCCAGCAACTGTTGCCGGATGAGGCTGATGAGGTAGCCCTTGTCCACCACGTCCTTTTCGAGCGCGGCGGTGTCGAGGAACACCGTTTGCCCACTGAGCGGGGTGAAGTCGATCTTCGCGACCGCGTGATCGACGGCCTGCGAGACCAGCAGCATTTCCGTTGCGGCCCGCGGGCTGTCGGTCATCTTGGTGGTGCCGCACCCGACCAGGAGCAGCGCCAACAGCAGGCCGGACGCCCGCCGCGCGGTGAGCCGTGAGTGCATCAACTGTCTGTTCCCGAAGGTTGGGGCGCGGGACTATACCGGGCCGTGGGCCGCGTGCAATCCGAACCGCGCCCGGCTATACTCTCCGCGTCCCCCTTCTCCCACTTACCGAGGTTGCCAATGTCTCACGTTTCGCGCCGCACGTTCCTGAACGTTTCCGCGGGCACGTTCCTCGCGCTGCCGGCGACCACCTACCGCGCCGCCATCCTCGCCGAAGACAAGCCGAGCGCGACGGTGCGCGTCGCCAGCATCGGCGTCGGGCGTCAGGGCCGCGGCAACATGAACGCGATCAAGAAGCACGTGGTCGCGGTGTGCGACGTGGACAAGGGCCACCTCGCCGACGCCGCCAAGACGTTCGACACGAGCGCGACGAAGGTGCGGGCCGAGGGCGACTACCGCAAGCTGCTCGAATCGAAGGACATCGACGCCGTACTGTGCAGTACGCCGGACCACTGGCACGCGCTCGTCACGGTCGATGCGTGCAAGGCCGGGAAGGACGTGTACTGCGAGAAGCCGCTGACGCTGACCGTGGCCGAGGGACGGGTGATGGTGAAGGCCGCGCGCGACAACAAGCGGATCGTGCAGTGCGGGAGTCAGCAGCGCTCCGCGAAGGAGTTCCGCCACGCCTGCGAACTGGTGCGCAACGGCGCGCTGGGCAAGTTGAAGGAAGTGAAGGTCGGGCTGCCGGGGCCGAACTGGGGCAACATGCCGGTCGAGGACAGCGACCCGCCGGCGGCGCTCGACTACGACCGCTGGCTCGGGCCGGCTCCGGAGCGCAAGTACAACGCCAAGCGCGTCCACTACCTGTTCCGGTTCTTCTGGGACTACAGCGGCGGCCAGCAGACCAACTTCGGCGCGCACGACCTGGATATCGCCCAGTGGGCGCTGGGAATGGACGACAGCGGACCGACCACCATCGAGGGCACCGCGACGTTCAACAAGAACAAGTGGTTCGAGACCCCGGAGACCGCGAAGCAGACCTTCACCTATGCGAACGGCGTTCCTGTCCACTGCACGCTCGGCGCGGGCGGCAACCCCGGCGGCGTCAGCTTTGTAGGCGAGAAGGGGACGAGTGCCGTGCGGCGCGGCGGGATCACCGTGACCCTCAACGGCGAGAAGGTGGAGAAGCCCTACGACCTGCCGACCGGCGACACGAAGCTGTACGTCTCGGGCAACCACCACGCGAACTGGCTCGATTGCATCAAGACGCGCAAGCTGCCCATCTGCGACGTTGAGATCGGCCACCGCAGCGCGACCGTGTGCCACCTGGGGAACATCGCGATCCGCACCGGGCGCAAGATCACCTGGGACCCGAAGACGGAAGAGATCGTCGGCGACAAGGAAGCGCACGCGATGCTCACGAAGGAGTACCGCAAGCCGTGGGTGCTGGGGTAGAGTACGTGTGCCTCCTCGACCGCGACCTACTTGCGCTTCCAGAACTGCCACCACCGCTTGTGTAGCGGCGGCGGCGCGTCGGGATACCGCAGCGCGGGCGGGAACGGCTCGCACGGCTTGAAGTTGCTGAACGCAATCGAAAGCGGCATGGCGTCGTACGGGCACCGCGACCGGATGATCGTGTCCGGCGGCGGTTCGACCTCCACTGCCAGCCGGCAGACGAACGGCCGATCGGGGCAGAACGGGCAGCACATCGTGAACGCGAAATAGAGCAGCGGTCGCGGTTCCGGGTTCACCTCGCTCATATCGCCTCCGGGCCGCGCTCGCCGGTGCGGATGCGGATGCAGTCTTCCAGCGGCAGGATGAAGATTTTCCCGTCCCCGATGCGACCCTCCGGCCCGGTGCGGGCCGCGTCCATGATCGCGTTCACCGTCGGCTCGACGAAGTCCTCGTTCACCGCGATCTGCAACTGCACCTTCCGCAGCATGTTCACGGTCAGTTCGTGCCCGCGGTACACCTCCGTGTGGCCCTTCTGCCGGCCGAAACCGAGTACGTCCACGATGGTGAGGCGGAACACCTCCACCTTGTTCAGCGCCTCTTTCACCGCGTCGAGCTTGGACGGCTGGATGATGGCGAGGATCAGTTTCATGGGTTCCGTCACTCCTTGCCGAGCACCAGGTCGAGCGCCCAGCACCCGCGAACGTGCGTGGCGCTCGTGTCGCGCAGGTGGTTCAGCAGGTCGTCGGAATCGCACCCGGCGTCTTGCAGCGCGTCCGCGAGTATCGGGGCCGCAGAGAACTCCCGCGCGTCGTACATCTGCCGCGCAAGGGTAAGCGCAGTATCTGTGCGCCAATTGGGTGAGAAGGCAACCGGCCGAAAGGGGTTCCCGAAGACTTCACGGATCAGCTCTGCGACGCGAGTGCCTAACCGACTTGATTGCCCGCGCCAGTTGGAATTAGACAAGGTTAGTGAGCGCAGCATTTTCGTTGGGTATGTCGTCAACCGTGCGAGCGTGAACACTGGGTTGGTGTCGTTGGAATTGAAGAACGCCCGCTGCTCTTCCGTCGCGGCTGACATCGCCCAGCCGTACAACCGGCCACGACAGTCATCGACCACTGAGAGAGATTCATCTCCGTCGGCATAGAGTTCTGCGGCGCTCACTGCGTCTCGCAACTCGCCCTTTGGCATTCGCTCCCAAACACACCGAGCCATAGCGACGAGCAGAAGGCGAAGTTTACGATCGCTGGTACGCGCGGCCACAAGCTCCATCATCGGAACATGGTCATTCGCCTCGTCCCATGTCACTTCCGTCATCGCTCGCCCTCCGCTCACCGCCCCTTTTGAATCACGCACTCCGCGAAGCGTTCCATCTCTTCCAACTGCGGGCTGCACTGCAAGAGCAGCAGGTCCACGCCGGCGGACTCGAACGCCTTCACGCGGTCGAGGACTTGTTGCGGCGTGCCGACCAGCCCGCTGCGCAGACCGCGGTTCGAGACGCTGTAGTCTTCGAGCGAGACGCGCTGTTCGAGCTGCGTGCCCGCGAGCCACTGCTGGTAGTTGTTGTACCCGGCTTTCGATTTCTGTACGTCCGTGATGCGGGCGAGCTCCGCCTTCGCTTCGGACTCCGTGTTCCGCACGATGCTGTACCCCGCGACGCCGTAGATCATCGGTCCCAGCCCAAACCCCGCGCGCCGCTTGCGCATGTCCGCGATCTTCTCCGCGACGCGCTCCGGCGGGTCGCCGTGCATCACGTAGGCGTCGCACGTCTTAGCGATCAGGTTCTTCGCGGCCTCCGATTCGCCGCCGGCGTAGATCACCGGGCGCGGCCGGGTCGCCGGCTTCGGCTGAAGCACGTTGTCGTTGACCTTGTAGAACTTGCCCTCGAAGCTGAAGTGATCCTGCTTCCACACGCCATCGACCACGGTGAGCCACTCCGCCGTGCGCGCGTAGCGGTCGTCGTGTTGCTCGAAGTGGACGCCGTACTTGGTGGCCTCGTCCTTCCACCAACTCGAAACGACGTTGAGCGACAACCGCCCGCCCCCGCCGATGTGGTCGATGTTCGCGGCCTGCTTCGCCAGCAGCGCCGGGTTGTGGAACGTCGGCCGCACCGCGACCATCAGCTCCAGCTTCGACGTGACCGCCATGAGCGCCGCCGCCGTGCTCCACGCATCGAGCGACGGAGCCTCTTCGCCCTTGATGTCGTTGAGGTTCAACTCCGCGACCAGCGACAGGTCGAACCCGATCTGCTCGCTACGAATGGCGAGCTTCTTGGAATACTCCCACGTGGGAGCCAGGTTCTCATCGTCCACGTTCCGCAGCCACCCGCCGAAGACGGGCATCCAGTATCCGTAGCGCATGACTTTGTTCCCTGGGACCGCGGGCGTCCCGCCCGCAAAGCCAATACAACTCGATTCACTTTAGCGGTGTCTGGTATCGTTCTGAAACTGCACAGCAGCGGGCGGGACGCCCGCGGTCCCAGGAACGAACCTACGAAGCCCTCTTCACCAAGTAATCGACCAACCGAGCGAAGGGGTCGAACCCCACAACATTGACGGCGTCGGCCACGAAGTTGGAGAGCGCGTTGATGTCGTAGTAGGCGAGTGTGCCGTCGCGGTCGTCGATCATGTACTCGATGCCGCCCACGTCGATGCCCGCGGTTTGCATGATGCGTTCGCACGCGGCGATCACGTCCGGCGGCGGTGTGTAGCCTTCCACCTTCAGCCCGGTCTTCGGCGCGTCGATGGCGCACGCGCCGCGCACCAGCTCCACGCCGTCGGCGCGCTGGCAGATGTCCGCGGGGCACAGGTTGAACGATTCGCCCGTCGTGTACACCTTGATCGCGTAGAGGTACTTCCCGCCGAGCGTCTCGAGGCGGGTGATGTGGCCGCCGCGCGCGGGCACGAACTCCTGCACGAGCGCCGTGTGATCGACGCCGAAATCGAAGCCGTTCGCCGCGGCCGTGGTCGCCAGCGAGTCGCAAGAGGCGTACTTCACGATGCCCGCGCCGCTGCCGCCGATGTTCGCCTTCACCACCACCGGGAACCGCAACCCCTCGCTCGCCTCGACCACCTTCGACGCGTGGTTGATGACCCGCGCCCGCGGGTACGGCAGCCCGAGCGTTTCGAGCAGCGTGAGCTGCCGCGCCTTGGAAATCTCGATGGAGAAGCCGTTCAGCCCGTTCACGACCGGCACGCCGAGGCGCTCCAAATGCGCCATGAACCCGACCGTGAAGAACATCCCCTGCACCCCGCCGCGCAGATACGCCGACGGACTCATGCGGTTGAACACGAGCGAATACGGCGACTCCTTCTCGGCGGGATCGTAGACGTGCGCGCGCGGGTCGAGGCGCACGAACGGGATGCCGCGCTTCTCCAACTCCGCGAACAGCGGGCGGAACCAGTCGGGGTGCTCGTGGTAGATCGCGAACGGCTTCGGCATCGTGAACCCTCAGGGGATGCCGACGATTGTAGCCAGTCAAGCCGCTCGCGGCTTCGCGAGCTTGAACCAGTTTATCGTCTCGCGCAACCCGTCTCGCAGCGACGTGTTCGCACGGTCCGGCAGCACGCGCGCGAGTTTGGACACGTCGAGCACCTTCGACCGCGCCCCGACGTACTTCGCCGTGTCGTATTGAATGTGTGCCGGGTCGTAGTCGATTAACTCACAGATCGCGTCCGCAAACTCGCGAATGGAATGCTCCTCGCCCGACCCGACGTTCACCACGTCGTTTTCCACGGTCGCGGTTAGCCGAACCGCGGTGTCAACGAAGTCGTCAACGTAGATCAACTCGCGCTTCTGATGGCCGTCGCCCCACAGCACCGCATCTGGGCCGCCGGCCTGCGCCGCGAGTAACTTCCGAATCAGGTCGAAGATGAAGTGCATCTGCCGGCCGTCGGTGTGGTAGCCGGGACCATAAAGCGTGGACGGCACGAGATACAGGTATCGCAATCCGAATTGTGTCGCGAGCGCACGCAGCCCGACGAGCAACATCCGCTTCGTCATCGCGTAGGTGTAGAGGCTGTCAATCGGCGTGCCGTTGAGGTACTGATCTTCAACGAGTGGCAAGTCGGGAGCGTAGGAACAGCTTGTTCCCATCGCGACCAGCTTCGCCTGTGGCTGATGCCGCTGCCACCAGTCGAGTACCGCCGTGTTGATCTGCTGGTTCTTGACCCACTGTTCGCCTGGGTGCCGCAGGCAGAAGTCGCCCGCCTGCGTCCACGCGGCGAGGTGGTAGATCACGTCGAACCGTTGCGAATCGTAGCCCGCGAGCGGGTCGGGCCGCGTCAGGTCGGTATCGTGCGAACCGAGCGCGACAACGTCGCACCCGTCGGCGCGGAGCCGGCGCACGAGTGCCGTGCCAAGAAACCCGGTACCGCCGGTCACGAGAACGCGCATCACGCGGCCTCCGCGTCGACCGGGAAGTAAAATTCCACTCCGCGCTCTATCAGGTGTCGGTTGTTGGCGAGAATCTCGGTCTTGAAGTTCCACGCAAGGACATAATACACGTCCGGCGGTTCACCCAACTCATCTTCCATCACAATCGGAATGTGCATCCCCGGCGACACCAGCCCGCGCCGCAATCGATTCTTCTCGACAAGGCAGGCGACGCGCTCGCGGCCGACGCCGAAGTAATTCAGCAGGGTATTGCCCTTCACCGGCGCGCCCATTCCGTACACACGCCGACCGTCACGGGCGCACGAATCGAGAAAGGCCACGTCGCGCTCCTTCACAGCACGCACGCGCTGCGCAAAGGTGAAATAGGTGGTTATGTCGTTACACCCGCTCGCGTCCTCGGCTGCGAGGTACTCGTGCAATCGCACCGACGGCTCGCGCGTGCCGGTGTGTGAGGCGAACGCGATCATCGATCCGCCGTGGATCGGGGCGAGGTAACAATCGTGTACCTCTAACCCGTGGCGCGCCAGGAGCGCGATCAAGTTGCGCAGGTTGTAGTACAGCAAGTGCTCGTGATAAATCTGATCGAAGGCGAGGTTCTCGACGATCTTCTTCATGTACAGAAACTGGACGACGAACGTGCCGTTCGGCGCGAGGCACTCCCGCACCGCGTCGGTCACGGAGTGCAGTTCCTCAAGATGAAAGAACACGCCGGCCGCGTTGATGACATCGAACGTGCGGCCGATGGTCGCGGCGGTGTCGCGGTTGAAGTATGCGTTTAGTGTCGGTACGCCCGCCGCGTTCGCCAGCGCCGCGGTGGTCGTGCTCGATTCCACACCGAGCACGTCGTAGCCGAGTGCCTGAAAGTGCTTCAGTTGAGTGCCATCATTGGAGCCGATGTCGAGCACACTCTTGCGCGACCCTATCACGCGAGAATCGACTTCTTGGGCGACGCGGGCGAAGTGGGCACTCAGCGACTTCGTCACACCGGATAAATAGGTGTGATCGCCGAACATTACTTCCTTCTTCACCGTGTAATCGAGCTGCGCGGTCGCACACGTGCGGCAGTACAAGAGGCGCAGCGGGTAGCGCGGCTCGGTGCCGGCCTCCTCCGGTTTGAGAAAGTGGTTGCACCACGGTTGCTCGCCCAGGTCGAGCACCGGCTCAAGATCGGTCCCGTCACACACGCGGCAAATCATGGCGTCCTTGCGCATCGAAGGTGTCGGCGAGCCATCCAGAACGACGCGCCGCCGTGGCGCAGTCGCCCGCGACCGTGCAGCCAGTGGACCGGCAGCACCGGTTTCCACTCGGTCGAATTGAGGAGCAGGGTCGCGAGTAGGTATTGCTCGTTGTAATAGTGCGCGCTGTACCCGCACTCGTACTCGTTGGGCAGTTGCACGTCGTGTATGTGAACGTAGACGTTGCGCGTGATGAGCGGGAGCAGAGAGAGGTACAGGTGCGTTGTGTCGGTGCCGTTGAACGCGATGTGGCTCCCGTCCCAGAATAGAATATCGCCGTCGCGGAGCGCGGCGAACTCGCGCGTGTCAACGTCCTTCACGTGTTTGTAGATGATGCGATCCGCGACCGTATCGATTTCCGCGCGCGGCTGAGGGTCGATGCACACCAGCTCGCAATTGATGCGGTGGTCGGTGATCGCCTTGCGGAAGAACTTGGTCGAGTTCCCGCTGCCCACTTCGAGGATGCGGCGCGGGCGGAGTCGCGCGGTCATGGCGTAGGCGGCACGCGCGTCGTCGCGCTCGAACATGCCGTTGTTCCAGTGCGGGTCTACATCGTTAACGTGCATCGTCGGCAGTTGATTCAACGACTCGCAATCCATCGCCGGTGCGAGAATCTTGACGTTGCGGTCGATGCCCGCGCGGTGCCGCTCGAACAGGTCCGCGACCGGTTGATACACATAGTCGGCCGGGTTCGGCTTGAACACGCCGGGGTAATCGACCTTCACCTTGATGAAGAACGAACCGGGCACGCGCGGGATCGCGAGCGGCTCGGCCAGCGTCGCCTCGCGCGCGAACTGGTCGTCGGTCTCGGTTTCGGTGAGCGCCTCACGCGGACCGGGCGCGGGGCGGTGCAGATCGCGCATCACCTTGCGGTAGCTCGAAAGCCGCATCACGCGCAGGTTCGCGCGGCTCAGACACCACTGAACAATGTTGGTCACGCTCGCACCTCGGTCGCGCGTCGGAGCGCGATGTGGAACCCCATGCCGTCCTCGGGTCTCCAGTCGTACCGGCCGTTCCCGGACCCGCGTAGCCAGTCGTGTGGCCCGAACGGGTGATCCACGCACGACACGAAACCGAACGTGGCGAAGGTCTCTTCCCACCACGCCTGCGGCTTCACGGTGCGGTGCCATGCCACCCCTGTCGTCGGGCTGTGATCGAGGAATGTGGCAATGGAAAACAGAACCCACCCGTCGGGTGCGAGGTGGCGATCAACGTTCGCCATTAACGCGGCGATCCGGTCTTCGGGAATGTGTTCCATCACTTCCCAGGCGGTCACGCAGTCGAAACGAATCAGTTGCTGCGAAGATTGTTCCGTGAGAGTGTATGGCCTGGTGATATCGCAGGTGAACAAGTGGCGCGGGATCGTGCCCCACTCCCCGAACTGATTCACCTTCGGGTAATCACTCCCCTCAAGCCCCACAGCGAAGTGGCCATCGTCGATGAGCGTGCGCACCAGCCCGCCGCCGGCGCAGCCGAGGTCGAGAAGCTTCAACTGCGGGCTGTGATTGAACAGTTGATACAGGTGTTGGTTGAAGCGCAAGCAGATAGAGTTGTCCTGCTTCGCGCCGCGCGGGTGGATCGTATCAATCGAATCCGCGGCGATGGGGTGCTGTGTGTGCAACTCCGGTACGGCCAGTTCCCCGGCGCGGATCGCGTTCAGGTACTCCTTCTTGCGCAGGAAGCGAAGCAGCGTCTCGAGTTCGAGCACCTTCCATTCGTCGCCGCCGGCCACGGCGGTGCGGGTGCGTTCGGCCTGTTCCACGACGAGCTTGTGCGTCGCTTCGGCGTGCTCGGTCAACACCTGTTGCAGCCACACGGCGCGGTCGTGGGTGGCGACGCGGGTGAGGTGCGCCTGACGTGTAACCTGCTTGCGGCCCAGCGGGTCGCCCGCGAGCCGGACGAGGTTCTTCAACCCGCGCGCGATGGTGTTCAGCATGGTTCGTCCTCGTTATGCGGCGGCGCGGCGCGCGGTTGCGGCCGCTTCCGCGAGCAGTTCGTGGAACCGGTCTGCGGTCGCGTCCCAGGTGAAGCGCGCGGCCCATTCACGCGCCGCAGTCGTTCGTGTGGCGCGTTCGGTCGTGCTGAGCGCGAGCGCGCGGTTGACCGCGCGGGCGATGGAACGCGGTTCGTGCGGGTCGCAGTAGAAGGCGTGCGGTCCGGCGACCTCCGGCAGCGACGACGTGTCGGAGCACACGACCGGAATGCCCGCGGACATCGCTTCCAGCACCGGGATGCCGAACCCTTCCCACAGCGACGGGTACACGAAGCAGTCGCACGCCGCGAGCAGGGCGGGCAGCAGTTCGTCGTCGACGTACCCGGTGCGTTCGATGCTGACGGTCGCGCCGGCCTCGCGCGCGAGGAACGCGAGCGGGTCCGGGGTGCGCGGGCGGCCGATCAGCACGAGCGTGACGCGCTCGCCGGGGTGCGCCGCGGCGATGTACTTCGCGGCCCGCAGCACGCCGGCCTGGTTCTTGCGCGGCTCGATGTCGCCGATCCTCGCGATCCGTTTCCCGCGGCGCGGGCGGCGCGGGGTCGCGTCGCGGAACCGGTCGGCGTCGTGGCCCAGGTGGATCACGCGCGTCTTCCCGCGCGCGACCGGGAAGAACGCTTCGAGATCGGTTCGCGTGCTCTCAGAGTCGCACGACACGACGCCCGCGCGCAGGGCCATCAGCCCGGCGGCGCGGAGGTACTCTTCGGGCCGGGCCTCGCGCCCCTCGTCGATGCGGAGGGGAATCGCGTCGTGGAACACGCCGATTGTGCGGCACCCGTAGCTTTCGAGCGGCCACTGCCAGATCGGGTCGTAGCACTCGAACGAGAGCACGGCGTCGAGTTCGCGCGGCGAAACGAAGTCAATGGGTGCGGGGACTACCGCTGGCGGTATGGGCTTCGCCATGCGAACCGCGCCGCGCGCGAGTCGGTACGCGAGCTTGCCCGGCCGCTTCAGACCGACCGCGCCCAGCACCCGGCGGCCGACGCCGACCGCGCGGCGCAGCGGCGTTTCTGCTGACGCGCGCTCTTCGCGCCGCAGCGGGTACTCGCCGAGCCAGTCCGCAAGATCACGGCATTCGCAGACGAGTTCGCCGGCCGCGAACGACGGCTCACCGAGCGCGAGGAGGCGCAACCCGGCACGCGCGGTGAGGCGCTCCGCGACGGCGCGCGCCATCCGGATCACCCCACGCGGGTGCGTTTCGTGCAGGCAGCCGATCGGCACACCGACCGTGAGTTCGCGGTCGTGCTTCACGCGCACACCAGTTGAAGGAGCCGCTCCGGGTTGTGGAACGCGCGCCACCGGCGCACGCGCTCCGCGCGCCCGGCGCTCAGCCGCTCGTGGTCGGCGATCACGCCGAGGGTGACGCGCGCGAGGTCTTCCGCGTCGCCGGGGTTGAAGGTCGCGCCGCCGCCGAACTCGTCGAGTTGGCGCGCCATCCAACTGCCGCGCGGGACGACGACGAGCTTGCCCGCGCCCATCGCTTCCGCGAACACGCCGGACGTTTGCGCGTGGTAGTTGTCGAGCGTGTACGGCAGCACGACGAGGTCGAGCGAGGCGAGGAACCGCTGGTACGCGGCGGCCGGCATCTCGTCCGGGTAGAGCCGTACCATCGGGTGCCGCAGGCCGGCGAGGGCGCGGCGCAGGAACGCGGAGTCCGGGTCGTGCGCGAAGCTGTGGAGGTGGAATTCGACGCCGCGCATGTCGGCTTCCGCCGCGCGCGACACGAGCCGTGGGAGCAGGTGAAAGCCCTTATTCTCGCGGGCCTCGCCCACAGTGCCGACACGGAACGCACGCGCCGGCGGCGCGTCTTCGGCCTCGCGCAGGTGCGGGATCGGCGCGAGATCGAATCGTAACGAGGGCGCGAGCGCGGCGTACTCCTCAACGAGTGCGTCGGAATCGGCGAGCAGGCGCACGCGGTCGCGCGCCGGGCTGCGCGCGATCCGCGCGAACGCCTGCCGGTAGAACTCGACCGTGCCGTCGGAGGTCGCCGGGTTCGGGAACGCGGTGAAGTGCAGCACGAGCGCCGCTCGCGGGCACGCGCCCGGCGCGCAGGATTCGAGCCAATCGACCACGCCGCGGAGCGCCCAGTGGCGCAGTGTGTTAATGAGGAACACGTCGTTCGCCGTGACCGCGAACCGCTGGCTCCTGTCAACCAACTCGCGGGTCAGGTCGCTCTCGTGCAACCGGCGGGTGCGCTCGGCGCTGCCGTACCGCGCGTCGCACCAGTGCGTGAACGCGGGCAGCACGCCGTGCCGCGCGCGCAGTTCGGGCGTGACGTTGCGGTTGCCCAGGTAGATCGGCTCGAAGCCGCGGGCGCGCGCGGCGGGTGCGAGCGCCGCGAGGTAGTCGAAACAGTGCCCGGAGTGGCCGATCAGCGACGGATCGGCGAGGAACAGGCGCGGTCGGGTCATCGCGCGACCTCCGCGAGTTCTGTCTCGCCGCGTCGCGCGCGTTCTGGTTCGCTCAGCAGTTGCGCGAGCAGTGCGTCGGGCGAGTGTCGCGCGAGCCAGCG